>CAZDUP010000225.1:0-4259 GCA_964508625.1 uncultured Thermodesulfobacteriota bacterium | reverse complement strand
GTCCCTGAAGTTCAGTATGCCGTCGGCTATCGCGCCTGCTATCCTGGCCTGGTCCCTGGTAGAGGTAAGCTGCTTTTCCTCAGCCGGGTTCGTGATGAACCCGACCTCGACAAGCACCGCCGGCATGGTAGCACCGACGAGCACCGTGAAATGGGCCTGCTTCACGCCCCTGCTCTCCCTGCCTGCCGCGCCCAGCATGGAGGCGTGGACTATCTCCGCAAGGCGAGAACTCTCGTGGTGCGACATGGTATTGGCCATATCGAGCAATATATTCTTGAGATCGCCCCCGTCGGCCGCCGGGACGCCCTTGAGCCCGGCCGCGTTAGAGCTGTTCTCAAAGGCCGCAACCCTCCTCGCGTCCTCGTCGGTTGCCTCGAAGTTGAGGAAAAAGGTCTCTATGCCCCTGGCCTCCCTGCTCTGCGCAGCGTTGGCGTGTATGCTTATGAAGAGGTCGGCGTTCATCCTGTTCGCGAAGGCCGTGCGCTCCTCGAGAGGTATGAAGACGTCAGCCGTCCTCGTGAGGAGCACCCTGGCATCCGTGCGCTCTTTAAGGACCTCCGCGAGCTTCAGGGCGAGCTTGAGGGTCACGTCTTTTTCCTGCGACCCCGTAGGGCCTTTTGCGCCGGTATCGTCCCCGCCGTGGCCAGGGTCAATGACGATTACATTCAAGGCGTCTCCGGAGGCAGGCTGGTCCCCGAGCGAACAGGCGCCCTGGACTGGACACAGGAGCAGTATACAGGATATTATCAGAGCCGAAAGGTACTTTCCCATAACCTGCTTATTGTAGATTCAAAGCGGACCCAAGTCAATCCCCCTTATTGACTGGTATTGGATACCTGATATCATTTATTTACGGCAATTTTGCGTCAAATCAGGAGCGAGAGTGGCAACGCTATGGATAGAGTTCGCGGTCGTCGCGGCTGTGATAGTCGTGAGCGGGACTCAGCTGTCAAAATACGGGGACGTGATAGCCGAAAAGACGGGCCTGGGGAGGGCCTGGACAGGGCTCATCATGCTCGCGAGCATAACCTCCCTGCCGGAGTTCGTAACAGGGATAAGCGCGGTCACCATCGCGGACGTTCCTGACATCGCGGTCGGCGATATCCTGGGGGCATGCGTCTTCAACCTCCTGATCCTGGCTCTCCTTGACCCCATGGACAAGGCGAGCCCGGTCTTCGTCAAGGTGGGCCGCTCGCATGTGCTCTCGGCCGGTTTCGGCATCATACTTATCGGGATCGTCGCGGCCTCGATCGTGCTGCGTCCGCTCGTGCCGTCCTTTCACCATATAGGCGCGTATACTCCGGCAATCGTCTTCATCTACCTCATCGGCATCAGGGTGGTCTATTCCTACGAGAGGAAGTTCCTGAGCACGGTGGCCGAGGAGACGGTGGAGAAGCTCATGTACACGCACATATCGGGGAAGAGGGCGGCTTTGATGTACTCGATAAACGCCCTGGTCATCATCGTCGCGGCCTCTGCCCTGCCCTTCATAGCCGGGAGCCTCTCCCGGCAGACCGGGTTGGGCGAAGACTTCATGGGAACGGTCTTCGTCGCGTTCACAACGACTCTTCCGGAGATGGTAGTCTCCTTTTCTGCAGTAAGGATAGGCGCGGCCGACCTGGCAATCGGGAACCTGCTGGGCAGCAACATGTTCAACATAGGCCTGCTGGCTGTCAACGACATCCTTTACCTTGAGGGGCCGCTTCTGCTCCAGGTATCGACAGCCCACGCGGTCACCGGGATAATGGCGATACTCATGACCGCTATCGTGCTCGTGAGCATCACGTACAGGCCGGAGACAAAGGCGACGAGGTTCGGGTGGGACTCGATTTCCATGATCGTCCTCGCCGCCCTCAACATGTACCTGATCTATCTCATCAACGGACATTGATGAAGACCATCATGTTCACGGACCTCGACGGAACGCTCCTCGATTCACGCTACTCCTTTGCCCCGGCATCCCAGGCGTTGAAAAGGATAAAGGCCGAGGGCATACCGCTCGTGCTGGCGACGAGCAAGTCGAGAAGCGAAACCGAGCTAATACGGGACATGCTCTCGAACTCCGACCCTTTCATAGCCGAGAACGGCGGCGGCATATTCATCCCCAACTCATACTTCCCGTTCCCGGTAAAGGGAGAGGAGTCGAACGGCTTCAGGGTCCTGAGGCTCGGCGCAGCCTACGAAGAGCTCCGCGCCGCGCTTGACGGCATAAGAAAGAGGAGCGGCTTGGAGATCAGGGGCTTCGGAGACATGACAATCGAAGAACTGGCCGGCATCACCGGCCTTACGCCCGCTGAGGCGAGGCTCGCGAAGATAAGGGAGTTCGACGAGCCATTCATAATGGAGGGGGGGAGCCGCGAGGATGCAAAGAGGCTGGTGGAAGAGAGCGGCTACCTGTTTACGTCCGGGCGCTTCTTCCATATAACGGGCCACAGCGACAAGGGCAAGGCGATAGAGATACTCTCTAAATTCTACAGGTCGGTCTACGGGAAGATTGCGACAGTAGGCGTAGGCAACTCGGCAAACGACATCCCCATGCTCAGGATGGTGGATTATCCGGTGCTGGTCATGAACGAAGACGGACGCTACGAGGATGTGGACGGATTGCCCGGTCTCATAAAGGCGCACGGCATCGGGCCGGAGGGCTGGGGCAGGGCTCTGCCAGGCGTGCTCGATACCATAAAGGCGTCGGAAGGATATAAATGCTGACGGAGGCGTATTGTGCCTCGTCCGGAAATAGCAGAGGATAAAACCATACATGCCGTGCCCGGCCTCGATGCCGCCGATATAATCGTCGGCATCGCGAGCTACAACAACGCTCGTACCATAGGCCACGTGGTGCGCGCGGTCGACGCCGGTCTTGCAAAATACTTCCCTTCCGAAAAAGCGATAATCGTAAACTCGGACGGCGGCTCGTCAGACAGGACGCCGGAAGCTGTATTGAACGCGAGCGTGGACCACAGGGCTATCTTCCTCGCCCACAGGCTCTCCGCCGTCAACAGGATAACCACCCCGTACCACGGCATACCAGGCAAGGGAAGCGCCTTCAGGGCCATCTTCGAGATGGCCTCACGCCTCAAGGCCCGCGCATGCTGCGTCGTCGACGCGGATCTGCGCTCCATAACGCCGGAGTGGATGGAGCTCCTCCTCTCGCCCGTCTACAAGGAAGGCTTCGACTTTGTCGCGCCGCTCTATACAAGGCACAAGTATGACGGCACCATCACGAACTCGATAATATACCCGCTGACAAGGGCCCTCTACGGCAGGAAGATACGCCAGCCCATAGGAGGGGACTTCGGCTTCTCCGGGGAGATGGCCAGGTTCTACCTCAGGCAGGACGTCTGGAACACCGACATAGCGCGCTTCGGCATAGACATCTGGATGACGACCGAGGCCCTCGCCGGAAACTTCAAGGTCTGCCAGGCCTACCTCGGCGCGAAGATACACGACCCCAAGGACCCGGGCGCCGACCTCCGCGACATGTTCGTGCAGGTCGTGGGCTCGCTCATGTCGCTCACCGAAAAGCACCACGCCCAATGGAAGGATGCGGTTGATTCGAAGGAGGTGCCCACATTCGGCTTCAAGTACTCTGTCGGGGTCGTCCCGATAAAGGTCAACACCGAAGGCATGCTCAGGAGCTTCAGAATAGGCGCCGAGAACCTCCGGGATGTATGGAAAGGCTTCATAGACAGCGCCACCGTGGACTGGCTCACGAGACTCAGCCGCGTGGACGCCGACGCGTTCAGGTTTCCGAAGGAGAAATGGGTCCGCATAGTCTACGATTACATACTGGCCTGGCACCACAGGCGGCTCCAGCCCGAGCACCTCTTGAAATCTCTCATCCCGCTCTACCACGGCAGGACCGCGTCATTTTTCCTCGAGACCATCGATATGAGCGACGAAGAGGCGGAAGAGGTGGTCGAGGAGGTCTGCTCCGAGTATGAAAGGCAGAAAGGTTACCTCGCTGGCAACTGGCAAGGGGGTCAAAAATGGGAACCATGATAGACCGTCTTCTTGAGCACCTTGAGACTTTCGGGGAAAAACTCCTCGAGCTAATCCCGGACCTGCTCATCATCGTCATAATAATCATCGCCGGGTTCATTGCGGCCTCTTTGATACGGCTTCTCCTGATAAAGGCTCTAAGGGCCGTCCGGTTCGACGAATGGAGCGACCAGATAGGCCTCACGACCGCCCTCAAAAAGGCGGGCATAGCGAGCCCGCCTTCGTCGGGATGTTCTGCGCTTCGTGTCGTGGCATGC
>CAZDUP010000224.1:0-4263 GCA_964508625.1 uncultured Thermodesulfobacteriota bacterium | reverse complement strand
CTGCAGTAAGGTTGAGGCAACCTGTCGTCAACGCTGGAACAGCGGCTTAGACACGCGCATGAGGCTACCAGTACCATAGTGGCATTTACCTGACCACCTTTGCAATCCTTTCCTCACGAATGTACTTAGCTGCGGCTTGAGTCGCATGAACTATTTTAGCGCCAGGAGGCAGGGCGTGGCTTTCATCCCCCTCCCTGGCCACTGTCGGCGAGCCCACGATTGAAGTTGATTCAACGCTCTCCGGGGTAATCGTCACCTGGCCCGGCGTGACCGCTGGGGCGGGAATAACGGCTGTTGTATCAACGCCCTCGGCATAGATGACTTGAGAATCTATCTGTACGAGCGGGCCGCCTATGCTCTCCGTAGATTCTGTGGACTCAGGCTCAATCGTAACCGGTCCCGGCGCAACCGAAGGCCCCCCCACGCTTGACGTTGATTCTATCCCTGCAGGTGTGATACTTGCCGCGCCCATGCCCAGGGCGGGGTCAGGCATGGTTGATGTCGATTCTGTTGCTGCGGGCCTTATCTCCAGAGCAGGAGGCAGGCCATAATCAAGGTTTGCGAGCCATCCCGACGACGCCTTTTCCGGGGCTTTCGCGGTTATGCTCCATATATAGATACCCTGGCCCGCCGCGAGGCTGAAATCCCCGGCGAGCGAAACCACAATCTCGTCGATAAGGCTTGTCCTCGCCGAGTCGCCGTAGAACTCAAACCTCAGCTTGTCAGTGGCCTCATCCGTGTGCCGAATCTTGACATAATACGATTGGTCGAGCGTGAGGGAGACTACATCTGCCTCATAGGCCTGTATGTAGAAATCGTAGGCGCTGGTGTAATCAGGATTGTAGGCCCATTTTTTACGCAGAAGACATTGCCGCTCGCTGTATGCGGGTTCTCCCTGACCTCAAGGGTGTACTGATATACGGCATACCAGCCTGCCGCAATTTCGGCATCCTCGTCGCCATCAAACCAGAACAATGTACCCCTGTAATGGGCGAACTCGTTTTTATGCGGCAGGCCCCACGCGCCGTTGCCGCCGTCGAACCTTGAAAAACCTATCTCGAACTTGTGCGTGAAATACGGATAGGTCTTGTTGACTGACCAGCCGATTACGCCAGCAACTCCGTCCGGGCCGGGGGGGTATACGTTCCAGTCATACCCTGACGTGCCAGCCCTCATGTCCGTCCACTCTATCCTGTGAGGCTGTACGAGCGTGATGAAGTCATAGACAGGGAAGGTGCGCCATACGCAGGAGCCGTCATTGGTGAGGCCGTATATCGCGGTATTCCACGTCGGCTCTGAGCTGCCGGACGTTCCGGCTGTTTCGAGCCTGAAATAGAGCGGGATCTGCTCGCCGTTTATGGTTCCATTCACAGGCGAGGTCGGATGAACTGAATCCTCGATATACCCGAACTCCAGTATGCCAGTTCCGTGCCTGGTATAGGCATGGCTCGCCTGCCATGTCGCGGTGTTTACGTTATAGACATCAGCAGGGTCATAGACGCCTGCCTGCCCTGTCCATTGCGGGTGGAGCATGGGATTCAGGACAACCAGATTAGGGCCGGTCCACGGGCTCTGAGTAAAATCCTCATATTGTGCTCCAAGCGCAACAGCAGGCTCCGGCACGCTCGAAGTCGATTCCACGCTCGCAGGCTCTATGAAAAGGTCGCCGCCTACGACATCTGGAGAGCCGACATCTGAGGTAGATTCAAGCGGCTCAGGGCTGACGGTGACCGGGCCTGGGGATACGGCTGGCTCAGGTACATTGGAAATCGATTCCACGCTCTCCGGCTCGATAGCGGAGGCTTCTCTCTGGACAAGGGGCTCTGGAATGCCGGATGTCGATTCTACGCTCTCGGGCGCGACCGTGACCGGGCCAGTTGTCACCGAAGGGCTGCCTGCAATGGATGTCGAATCCGTTGCAAAGGGCGCAACAGTGGCCGTACCCGGAGCGACCGTCGGTTCAAGGATTACGGAAGTTGAATCAGTGCTTGTGGGCGAGATATCCTGCCCTGACGAGGCAGAAGTAAAAGAAAAGTTTGCTATCCTGCTGTCATGACTCGAAGCTCCATGATTGAAGTCATGCACATAAGAATACCCGCTGTCGTAAATCACCGTGTAGAGATAAAAGGTCCATGTTGCAGCATCAAGTTGGGTGGCACCCAACTGCTCGGTCATAAAAGTCCGGGTATTTGAGCCGCCGCCATCGAGGATGACTTCGATTACCACCTTGATCGCATCTGTCGGATCAAGGGCAGTTTCAGGGCAAGGCCACGTTGCGGACTGAATGCCGGAACCTTCGCTACCCCTGTAGACGCTGCCTACAGCCGAGGCGATTAAAGTCTCACCGCCGCCAGATGCACGCTTATAGACGTTTGCCCGGAATGCAGCTCCGTCCTCAAGCTCATGCTCTGCGCCGAACCACGCCTGAGAGCTGCCTTGTGCGGTCGTGAGCTTGTAGGCATTCAGCCCGTTTATGGTGTGAGAATCAGACCTGAGATATCTTGTCTGGACAGGCATAGACGTACTACTCCGGCGAAGAGGAATTTAAAAGAGGGGGATTGCTCCCCCTCTCCTTTACATCTTCCATATCCCTGCCGCTGGCCAGGTGATGTTGATGTCGCCGCCGTTTGGCGTGACCGGAAGGCCTGCGGTTGCGCCAGATATGACCAGGAAGGGGCGGCTGTCCGCGTCGTTGGTGACGAACTTGAAAAGAAGCAGCGCCTCTGCCTGGTCGCCAGTGACCGCGCTTATGGTGGTGTCGTTTGCGTCAAAGACACCCTCTGCCGATACTGTCTTGCCCGCGAGGGTCGCCGGAGTGCCTATCCTCGCGCCGGAGGCGATGTCATTAAGGAAGTCGACGTTAGAGAGCTCCCATGTGCGCCCGCCGCTGGTATACGCGCCGTTGCCCGCTACGTTCGCGCCGGTCACAGGGTCCTGGAGGCTGAAGGTGTTGGCGTCCGTCACAGTGACCCTGAATACGCCGTTTGCGGCAGTATTGCCGAGCACCTTGCTGATAAGGACTGTATCCCCTGTCGTGTGTCCGTGGCTGGCCGAAGTTATGACAATGGGCGTGGCGTTCGTGGCGTTGGTGATGGCTGTGCCGAGGTCGTCGAGGTCGAGCACGCATACCCTTATGGTATCAGTCTCGAGGTTTGCCAATCCTTCTGCAAGTGCCTCCTTGAACTTGGGGAAAACCGCGTTGAGCGCCATTATGAATCCTCCTCTTTAGTGTTTATATTCTTCTCACTATCCACTTGACCGCTTTGCAAAGGGTCTCAAAGGTCACGGTTAACCTGAATCCCCTTGCCAACAGTGCTTTTAGAACGGCAGCCATCTGAGCCACGGCTTGCCGGGAAAGCCGTCACGAAGGCCCTTGCTTATGCCCATGAGGATGGGCGTTAGCACGAGCGGGTACGGCTGCGGCAGTATTTCCACTACTGCGGGCGCGAAAGCCACGAGCTGCGGGAGCAATATCGCTCCGGTAGACCTCAAAAGCCTCTCAAGGACTGCGTTCATCAACTTCCTCCTCAGATGTTGCCCGTATATTTTAGATACCGGCCCTGCCCGGGCGAGACAAGGGCCTCTTTGTTAAGCTTGCCTGCGCGGGGAAGGCTCAGGTGGATCCACTCGTTCGCGCGCCTCTCGAAGATGCACTGCCCGAAGGCAAGGCGGCCCTCCTCCACGACCCATCTGTAGACATCCTCCACGGACGCGTCTACAGGCACGATGTCAGCGGCCTCGCCTGAGAGGTGCTGGCTCGATGCGGCCCCGCCTACTATCCTGTTTACTGCAGGGCTTCTGTACGCGCTCGTCACCCTTACCCTGCCCCATCTCTCCCGAATGGGCTCGAGGATGAAGCTCGCGAGATAGAGGAGCTTTTCCGTTGCCCTCCAGTCGGGCTCATTGTGCGCTCCGGTAGAAGTCCTGGTAAGCTCCTCAAGGGTGAAATTCTCAGATAGCCTTGTCATCGACGGCCGCAAGGGCATTACTCCCCTGAATAAAAATTCACAAATACCATCGCTTCTGCTTACTGGTGCGCCCTTTCCACCCTGAAAGGGCGAAATCGATTTTGAATCAGCAACTTGACCGCCTTCTTTATTCCGGGCAGCCAGTGGTGGCCGAGGCTTGAGCGTTCTGCAGTTGTGGATAGAGGTCTGTGTCAACGGGTCCGCAGGCCTTGGCCACGGCCTTAGCCCGTCAGGGACATGGGCCTGTATCTCAGGGGGCCGTACATCGCACAAGACGAGGTGAACGGGACGCATT
>CAZDUP010000223.1:0-4343 GCA_964508625.1 uncultured Thermodesulfobacteriota bacterium | reverse complement strand
CCTTGCATATGGAGCTTTTTGAGCAGCCTGAAAACCAAGTTTTTGAAAATAGTTAAAACCCTTATAAAGTTTGACAGATTTGCCATTGCATGTCAATCAAAACCTTCCGTGACCACGAGCATACCCTGCTGATTTTCCTCGCGCTTTCCGTGCTTTTGCACCTGGGGGCGATGGGGCTCCTCGAGCTATTGCCAAAGGACCTCCTTGAGCGCGAGCGGGTGCTGACTACGCCGATACCCGTGGAGATAGAGGCTCCGCCTTTGGCCCAGGAGGCAAAGCGCGCCCCGGAAAAGGCCGTAAAGGAGCCGGAAAAGACGAGGCAAGAGGAGACCAAGCCAAAGGAATTCGTGAGGGAGGTACCCAGGCCCGACGAAACCAATATCTCCAAAGAAAAGAAGGAGGCAGAGCACCTCTCGTCAAAAGAGCAGCGGGTAGTCCGTGAGACCGTTCCTTTGCCGGGAAAGACCGAGAAGCCAGGGGCCGCCGCTGAGGGCGCGACAGGCAGCACGCCGCCGCAGGCAAAGGCCGCGCTGCCACCCGCAGGGAGCGCGGGCAAAGGCGAGGCTACCCAGCCAAGGCCGCTCGAAGGCGAGGGCGCTATAAAGACAGAGCCTGGCGCAAAGGCCGGGAAGAGGAGGCCGAGCCTTTTCCCGAGCGATGAGCAGCTTACGAATCTGGCCAAAAAAGAGTCCCCTGATACCAGGGCCCCGGCCACAAAGAGCGTAAAGCGAAAGTCAGACGTAACTCAGGGCGGGCCCGGAGAGTCGCCTGCAATATCATCGACCTACGAGCTCGGCCACAGCCTCCAGATAAATACAGAGGAGCTTGATCTCAGCAACTACGCGAGCGCCATAGCGCACAAGCTCGACCTGTACTGGGACTACCCGTCTGCTGCGGCGAAGAACGGCTGGCAGGGGACATTGAGGATGCTATTCAGGATAAACAAGGACGGCTCGATAACGGATTTTAAGGTGGTCAGGTCAACGGGCTACCCGGCGCTTGATGAGAACGTGATAACCGCCCTGAAGCTCGGCGCACTCTACCCGCCGCTGCCCGATAAGTGGGAGAGGGACTTCATAGAGGTCTTCGGCGAGTTCCATTACGTTATCGTGTCGGCGAGGTAATAAATAGTTTCCGGTAGGGTGCGCCGTGCGCACCGAAATCTGTCATTCTGAGCGGAGCGAAGAATCTGCTTTATCGCAAAAGTCCTTTTGCGCGCTGACGCGCTTTTTGGCATAAGGCTCCGCTCGCTTTCCGCCCCCATCCTCCGCGCTCGCCCCTTATGCCGCTCGTAAAAAACTCCTCGCGCCTTTCTGCCCCTGCTCGCGCGCCCCTCCCCCAACCTTAGGCTCGCTACGCCTTATGCCCCGTGTTTTTGAAAGACAAACAGTTTTTGTAGGGTGCGCCGTGCGCACCATTTATGCTCCCCCTCAGTCCCCCTTTAGAAAAGGGGAAAGAGTGGTGAACGGTAGAAATAAAAAAACGGGCTCAGGTACAACCCGCGCCCGAAGAACCAAAAGTTAAACACCTTAACTTTTCCAGCAAAACAAAAAAAGCCCGCTTTCGCGGGCTCTTGTCATTTCTATTTTTTCCACCTCAGCACCGGCTCCCTTGCCGCCCTTGTCTCATCCACCCTCTTTACCTTTGTCCTGGTGGGCGCGTTCTTCAGTAGCTCCGGGTCTGTCTTGGCCTCTTCTGCTATGGCCTTCATCACGTCTATGAACTTGTCTAAAGTTTCGACCGTCTCTGTCTCTGTCGGCTCTATCATTATGGCGCCGTGGACCACGAGCGGGAAGTATATTGTGGGAGGGTGGTAGCCATAATCAATCAAACGCTTTGCCACGTCGAGCGTGGAAACTCCATAGCCGAGCTGGATCTTGTCCGAGAATACGCACTCGTGCATGCAGGGCTCGTCAAATGCGAGCTGGTATGTGCCCTTGAGCTTTTCCTTGATATAGTTGGCGTTCAGTATCGCGGACTCGCTCGCGCGCTTCAATCCGTCCCTGCCCATGCGCCGGATATAGGCATAGGCCCTTACCATGATGGAGAAGTTGCCGTAGAATGACTTCATCCTGCCGATGGACTGTGGCCTGTCGAACTCAAGGCTGTATCTCCCGTCCTCTTTCCGTATCCTCGGCTTTGGCAGGAAGGGCTCGAGTGTTTTGCTCACTCCCACTGGGCCGCTTCCAGGGCCGCCGCCCCCGTGCGGCGTGGAGAAGGTCTTATGAAGATTGAGCTGGACGACATCGACGCCCATCTCTCCCAATTTGGTCAGGCCCATGAGCGCATTCATGTTCGCGCCGTCGCAGTATACGAAGCCGCCCTTCTTGTGTATGACCTCGGCTATCTCTTTTATGTTCTTCTCGAAGAGGCCAATGGTATTGGGGTTGGTGAGCATGAGGCCCGCTGTATCCTCGTCCATCACAGCGGCGACCATTTCGGCTGAGAGCGCGTCCTTGCCTTCTGTCTTGATCGGCACGACCTTGAAGCCAGCCAGATGAGAGCTTGCCGGGTTGGTGCCGTGGGCAGTATCGGGGATGATTATCTTGGTGCGGGGCTTGCCTATGGACTTGTAGTACGCTGCTATCATCAAGAGGCCGCAGAGCTCGCCGTGAGCGCCAGCAGAGGGCTGGAGCGTTATGGCGTGCATGCCGGTTATCTCGGCAAGGTAGCCTTCAAGCGAATGCATCAATTCAAGGGCACCCTGCGTGAGCCCCTCTGGCTGGTACGGGTGCAGCAGCGATAGCCCGGGAAGGCGGGCCGCCCATTCGTTTATCTTGGGGTTGTACTTCATTGTGCAGGAGCCGAGCGGGTAGAAGCCAGAGTCAACGCCGAAGTTCCACTGCGAGAGCCTCGTGTAATGGCGCACCGCGTCTATCTCGGCAACATCCGGAAAGCCGTCGAGGCCGTCCCGAAGGAGCTTTTTCGGGATGAGTTTTGCCGGGTCTGCCTCAGGCACGTCTGAAGATGGCGGCTCTATGCCGATGCGCCCGGTCGAGGACTTCTCAAATATGACAGGCTCCTCATGGAGGAGCCCTTTTATCGCGTCTGATTCCATTTTTGAATACCGTTCCGTCAATTGACTCTCCCCTTTTCCAAAGGGGGACTGAGGGGGATTGGAGATTGGTGCGCACGGCGCACCTTACGCCCCTTTTATCGCCTCTGCCAGCGCGTCAATCTCAGCCTTTGAGTTCATCTCCGTGGCGGCCACGAGTATGTGGCGGTCAAGGGCCGGGTAGAACCTCTTGAGATATAAGCCCCCGATTATCTTCTTCCCCAGTAAATTATCGAGTACCTGTCCGGGGTCTTTATTTACCATTATCGCAAATTCATTGAAGGTCGGCGAGCTGAAGGCTGCCGCAGCGCCAGCCTCCGATAATTTCTTTTTCAAATATTCGGCCTTCGAAAGGTTGAGCGTGGCGAGTTTTTTGAGGCCCTGCGAGCCGAGGCCCACCATGTGGACAGCGGCGGCAAGGGCGCAGAGGCCGTGGTTGGTGCATATATTGGATGTAGCCCGCTCTCTCCTTATGTGCTGTTCCCTCGTTGCGAAGGTGAGGCAGAAGGCCCGCCTGCCGTCCTTGTCGACGGTCTGGCCGATGAGGCGGCCCGGCATCTGGCGGATGAACTCGTCCTTTGTTGCCATGAAGCCGAGATAAGGACCGCCGTAGCTCAACGCGTTTCCGAATGACTGGTTTTCGCCAACGACTATGTCGCAGCCTATCTCTCCGGGCGGCTTAAGTAGTCCGAGTGATACGGCCTCGTTCACCACGACCACGAGGAGCGCCTTTTTCCTGTGAACGGCCTCGGCAACTGCCTGGACATCTTCGAGGCAGCCGAAAAAGTTCGGATGCTGTATGACCACACAGGCGGTATTGTCATTTATGGCGGCATCGATCGATGCTGGCAAAGTAGAGCCGGTCTTGGCGTCAAAGGCGACCTCAGAGAGATGGTCGCCGGTGCCAACGAGATAGGTCCTGACCGTCTCCCTGTACTCAGGGTGCAGGGCGCTCGATAGGACGATGCCCTGCCTTCCGGTTATCCTCCTGGCCATTAGAGCGGCCTCTGCAACGGCGGTAGCGCCGTCATAGAGAGAGGCATTGGCAACGTCCATGCCGGTGAGCTGGCAGACGAGCGTCTGGTATTCGAAAATTGCCTGGAGCGTTCCCTGTGATAGCTCTGGCTGGTAAGGCGTATATGAGGTGAAGAACTCGGAGCGGGAGATTACGCTGTCTACTATGGCAGGGATGTAATGGTTATACGCGCCAGCGCCCAGAAAGCTCGAAAACTCCTGTACGGTCGTGTTCCTTGCGCCGAGCTCGCGAAGATGTATGCTCAGCTCCTGC
>CAZDUP010000222.1:0-4483 GCA_964508625.1 uncultured Thermodesulfobacteriota bacterium | reverse complement strand
GGGGACCCTGTCCATGTCGATCTCTATGCCCACGGAGCCGCGCGAAGCCATCTCAACGCTCGAAGAGGTAAGGCCTGCCGCGCCCATGTCCTGTATGCCGACGACGTGGTCGGTCTTGAATAGCTCAAGGCAGGCCTCGAGGAGTAGCTTTTCCGCAAAGGGGTCTCCGACCTGGACGGTCGGACGCCTCTCCTCGCCGCCCTCTCCGAAGACGTCAGAGGCCATTGTGGCGCCGTGTATGCCGTCCCTGCCAGTTTTGCTCCCCACGTACATGACCGGGTTGCCTGTGCCAGAGGCCTTGCCCCTGAATATCCTGTCTTTCTTGACTATGCCCGCGGTCATGACGTTCACGAGGCAGTTGCCGTTGTATGACGGGTTGAAGTAGACCTCTCCGCCGACTGTCGGCACGCCGATGCAGTTGCCGTACCCGGCTATGCCTGAGACAACGCCTTCAAGGAGGTACTTTGTCCGTGGATTTTCAGTGGAGCCGAAACGGAGCGAATTGAGCGAGGCAACGGGCCTGGCGCCCATTGTGAATATGTCGCGCAGTATCCCGCCCACGCCTGTTGCCGCGCCCTGGTACGGCTCTATGAACGACGGGTGGTTGTGGCTCTCCATCTTGAAGGCAACTCCGAGGCCGTCGCCTATGTCCACTATGCCCGCGTTCTCTCCAGGCCCCTGCAGGACGAACTCGCCTGTTGTCGGAAAGCCCTTCAGGTGCTTTCTCGATGACTTGTACGAGCAGTGCTCGCTCCACATGACCGAGAATATGCCGAGCTCCAGAAGGTTGGGCTCCCTGCCAAGCGAGCTTACTATCCTATGGTACTCCTCAGCAGTGAAACCGTGCTCTTTTACTACCTGTTCGGTTATTTTCATTCAGTTCCAAAACTCCGATTTTATTCAGGCTTCAAATGAGGTCCAGATGCGAGACCCCGGTAAATCGGGGAGCGACTCGACAAGCAGATGGGCCTTTTTCAGCAGCCTTCCTATTCAGCTGGTATGGTGTATATCCAGCCCCGCTCGTCCTTTATCTCTCCATACTGGAGGCCTGTTATATAGTCGTATATCTTCTTGGAGAAGGGGCCTGTGACGCCATTGTTTATAGTTATCGACGCCCCCTGGTGGTGTATCTCGCCCACGGGCGATATGACGGCTGCCGTGCCTGTGCCAAAGGCCTCCTTGAGAGCGCCTTTTTGCGAGGCGGCAAAGAGCTCGTCAATGGAGATTCTACGCTCCGTTACCTTAACGCCCCAGTCCTTGGCGACCCTTATGACCGAGTCCCGCGTCACTCCGGAGAGGACAGAGCCCTCGAGCGAGGGCGTCACGAGCTCGTCTTCGAGGAGGAAGAAGATGTTCATGGTGCCGACCTCTTCGACGTACCTCTTCTCTACGGCATCAAGCCAGAGCACCTGCGTAAAGCCATTTTTCTTGGCCTCTTCAGCCGGCAGGAGGCTCGCCGCGTAGTTGGCCGGGGTCTTGGCAGAGCCGAGACCGCCCTTGACGGCCCTTACGTACTCGCCTGGAGTCGTCAGCCTGACCGGGTTTATGCCTTCTTTATAATAAGCGCCGACCGGAGATGTGATTATGAGGAACTTGTAGGTATCAGATACTCTTACGCCGAGATAGTTGTCGGTAGCGAAGATGAACGGCCTGATATAGAGCGAACAGCCTTTCTGTGTGGGCACCCATTGCCTGTCTGTCTTGACAAGGGCCGTTAGTCCGCCTAGGAAGTCGTCGAAGGATACAGGAGGGATACAGAGGCGCGCCGAAGAACGGAGCATCCTCTCATGGTACTTGTCAGGCCTGAATATGTTTATGGAGCCGTCAGCGGTATGGAAAGCCTTCAATCCCTCGAATATGGCCTGCCCGTAATGGAGGGTCATGAGGGCGGGCGATACCTCGATATTCGCGAATGGCACGACAACAGGGGCAGCCCACCTTTTGTCATGATAATCCATTGAGAGCATGTGGTCTGAAAATACGATGCCGAAGACCGGGTTTTCAAGCACCGATGGGTCGAGCCTGCTCTTTTCTGTCTTTCTTATCTCTATGTTTCTAAGCACCGCCATACTCCTTAACCTGCCTTCTTTCTGGCGTAGACCTCTATTGTGCCGCCTGCCCTGAACAGGGCCTCAACAGCCGAGAGCAGGACCGACAGGAGGGCCACTACGGGCAATGTGCCAAGCGTAAAGAGAAGGGCCGCGCCACTCGCCGACCGCGACCGCAGGAAATCATATAGCTGGTTCTGGGAGAGGCCCAGCCGGTTATAGAAGCTCTGTATGAACCCGTAGGGGTTGTACTCGAACGAAAAATGCCTTATTGCCCTCACCTCGAAGCCGCTCTTCTCGAGTAGCCTCCTCATGTTGCGGGCCGAGTAGTGGTACAGGTGAAAGGGCGGGTCCAGATGGAACCATCCCCTGCCAGAGAGCCTTGACTGAAGGCTCTCCATGTTCGGCACTGCCACGACCAGGAGTCCATTCGGCTTTAATATCCTGGCGCATTCGGCAAGGGCCCACTCCGGGTCCCTCAAGTGCTCGAACACATGCCAGAAGGTGACCGCCTCGAAGTACGATTCGGGGAAACGGTGGCTCGACAAGCTCCCGAACTTGAGCTCCATGCCCGGCCTGTTATGCCTGCTCACTCGCTCGTCGAGCTCCAATCCAAAGCACTCCCAGCCCCTGCCGAGCATCTTCAGGAGAAAGTCCCCCCTGCCGCAGCCGACGTCCAGGATGCGCCCCCTTGCTGCGTATCTTTCCACCCGCCTTCGCCTGCCGTCGCGGACAACGCTTATTATCCTCTCAAGGAAGGCAGGGAACCTGGTCGAGTCCTCTTTGCGGTAGCTGCTCGAATAGATCCTGCTGAGCTCGTCTTCCGGCAGAAATGGCTCGGTCCTGCCCAGGCCGCATACGCCGCAGAAAAGGACCTCGTAGCGGGAACCCTCTACCTCGAGCGCCGCGAACCTTGCTATGGATAAATCGCCTCCGCAGATAAAGCATCTGGATGGAGTCCTGTTTTGGGTTTTGCGGCGCATCAATAAGGACCTGAAAGGTCGAATGAATTTTTAAAATAACCCAAAACGTGGCAAATGACAAGAATGAAAACGCGGACTTGGGATGTTACCTGAAGTGTCGCGGCGACCCTGCCGGGCTGCCATTGAGGCGGGATTCAGGTTGAATGGGGGCTGTTGCCTGATTTCTCCGGCGGTTTTCCGGGCTCGTCCTTGCCGCCGAGCCCGTCTATCATCTTCCTGGCCTTCTCTATCATCTCCTTCTCGTCTTTGAACCTCATTAGTCCGGCAGCCTCATCTATCGGGACCCACCTGCACTCGTCCACCTCGTAGTCGTGGTCCTCGACCTTGCCTGACGTGTATTCCATGAGAAAGAAGTAGACAATCTTGAAGATCCTCTTGGTGCCCTGCGCGTCCTTGAAGGTGAAGAAGTACTCTATATGGCCGAGCTTATCTATGATGCGCCCATCGAGGCCGGTCTCCTCCCTCACTTCCCTGTGCGCTGTCCTGGCAAGGTTCTCGCCCTTTTCAGCCGCGCCCTTTGGCAGGCCCCAGACCTTGCCGCCCTTTGTGGAAATAAGCGCTATCTCGACCCTGCCTTCGTTCTTCCTGAATATCACGCCTCCCGCAGATATCTGCCGCTCCGCCACCACGACCCTCCCCGCACTACGATTTCAGCAGAATCCTTCAGCATTACGAAAAGAAGCGCACCTGAAACCGCCTGCCCTGCATTGCCATGAACTTCTGGAGGCCATTATATCGCAGATGTCTTTCTTAAAGAAGAGGAATTCAATATCCCGTTTAGAACCGATTCACAAAGTCGGCTTTCTGCCCCCTTCCCCTGCTTCAAGCTCTCCCTTGCACCTTATGCAGTAGATAGCGTATGGCTGGGCCTTGAGCCTTTCCTCGCCGATGTCGGCGCCGCACCTCGCGCACCTGCCGTAGGAGCCGTCCTCGATGCGCCTCAACGATTCCTCGATGCGGATCAGCTCTTCTTTCCTGATGTCGGATATGGTGAGCCCCAGGTCCTCGAGATGGTCTATGACCGAGAGGTCCTCGAGGTCGTTAGGAATATCGAACTGCGCGCTGTGGTCTGTGCCGTACTTCCGGAAGTAGTCTTCACGGAGCTCGTTCCACATGCGCCGCTTCTTCTCCTGAAGCTCCAACTTGTATCTTTCGAGGCGGCTTTTATTGTCCACCTTTGGCCTCCTTTTGCGCGTCAGCAGACAGGGTGCTCGCCCCTGGCGAGCTCCTGCGTGAACGCCGGGAGCCCGGCGAGGAACTCGTCTATTATCTTCATCGAGCTCTTCTCGATGTAGGCCCTGTCGTGCCTCTTTGCCGGTATTGCCTGAACGTAGACCTGGCTCGGCTCGTCTATCGGCGAGCCTATCTCACTCAAGAGCCAGACAGAGACCTCTTTGAGGCCCTCCACGCGCCGGTATACCTCTTCAGCCATCCTGTGCGAGAGTATCGAGT
>CAZDUP010000221.1:0-4509 GCA_964508625.1 uncultured Thermodesulfobacteriota bacterium | reverse complement strand
GGTCGGTGAAGCTCGTCGCCACGCCGATGAAGGGTTTTTTCATCTCGCCGGAAGGTATTCCGGTAGCATACAAAAGGGCCCTGTGCGGGACCCTTTCAAGGCCTTTCTTTATCCTGTCACTGCGGTTCGCCATCTACGGATACGCCTTACGCCCCCTTCTACTGTCCGTAATTGGAAAGCTTCTTCTCCATCTCGTCCTTCAACGCCAGCTTGAGCTTCTTCAGCTTGTTCTTCTCAAGCACCTCGCTGGGGCTGAGCCTCGGCTTCTTTTCTATCTTTGCCAAACGGTTTTCGTAATCCTGGTGGGTCTTGTAGGTACTCCTGAAACCCTCGTCCTCCTCAAGAAGCTTTTTTACAAGCTCGTCGCGTTTTTCCATACGGCCTCCCCCTTGAAGTTTATGTGCGGGTCTTTCCCCTGTCTCTCCCCCATGTAAATAGAATACAACAATTTTCCGAAGACGTTAAAGCCTTTATTTTTCAAGGATATAAAGCCGATTTTTTATAATAACCCAATGCGCAAACCTTGTCAATTTGATACTAAAGGGTATGGAGTACATGAAATTACACATAAAAACAAGTACTTAGCAACAACCCCTTTCATCCCCTCACCCGCCAAACTTGATCTCTGCCTCTGATTTCCTGAGGTAAACAGGCGAAAGAGCGGCTGGAGAGATTGCCTTGTCCTGCATATCAAAGGCAAGGAGGCCTACGTTCGAAGCCCTTATCTGCCAGAGGTGTCCGGGCGTGGTCACGCTTCCAGGCAGGGCCTCGGCAAAGAGCTCCTGGTACGCGAATGCGCCGCCCCCCAAAAGAATCACTTCATCAGAAAGGCCGCGCTCCGTTATCTCCTGCACGAGCGAATCGGGTTTCATGGCTGCCTCGGGCATAATGAGACGAGGCGTTCCCCTGGACATATCGTAGAGGGCAGCGTAGACCTCGCCCTTTCTCGCGTCGAGGATTGGGCAGACCATCCTGGAGGCATACGGAAGGTTCATCGAGAGGGCGGCAAGGGTAGAGACACCTGCGACCTTTCTGCCCAATGGCCACGCAAGGCCTTTTACGGTGGAGATGCCGATGCGAAGGCCTGTGAAAGAGCCTGGGCCTATATCGATGGCAAAAAGGTCTATCGAGGAAATGGGACAGCCCGCGCTATCGAGGTGCGATCTGATGGCGCTCTGCAGCCAGTTGGAGTGCGTGCCTGTCTCCCTGACGCTCCATTCCGAGACGACATTTCTGTCCTCAAGGAGCGCGATGGAGCCTGAGGCGGATGAGGTGTCGATTGAGAGTATCTTCAACCGTCAGCCGAATATGCGGAAGAGGTCGTTATAGGTGACGAGCACCATGAGCGCGATAAGGAGGGCAATGCCGACCTGTTGCGCGATTGTCATGAACTTCTCGGAGAGCGGGCTGCCCTTTACGGCTTCCATGCCGAAGAATACGATATGCCCGCCGTCGAGGACCGGTATGGGAAAAAGGTTTATGATGCCGAGCTGGAGGCTCAAGAACGCCACGAGCGAGAGGAGGTCCGCAAAGCCGCTCTCAGCGGCCTTGCCAGCAACCTGCGCTATCATTATCGGCCCGCCGAGGGTCTTCAAGGAGAACTCGCCGATGACAAGGCCTTTGATGACGACAAAGAGCCTCAATGTCATCTCAATTCCGGTGGATACGCCCTTCTGTATCGATTCGACGAGGCCGTAACGCTTGAGCTCCGTCTCCTCGTGACGGGATATCCCGATGAGCCAGGTCTTGGTCTCTTCGTTGTACTTTGGCGCTATGTTGAAGGAGAGCTCCTGGCCGTCCCTTGAGATGACAATATCCTTATTGTCCCCGCTCTTGTGTATGACGTCCTCGAGCTCGGCCCAGTGCGTTATTGGCTTGCCGTTGATGGACACTATCCTGTCGCCGGGCTTTATCCCGGCCTTTCCGGCAGGGAACCCGGAGGATATCTCGCCTATCACAGGCTCCATCGGCGGGTACAGGCCTGCTGTGCCTGCGCCAGTGACCTCTGACGCCACGGGGACGAGCGACGTATCTATCTTCGCTCCGCCCCGGTCTATGACGGCAGTTATCTTCTTGTCAGGGCTCATGGCAAGGGCCGTGATGAGGTCTTCCCAGTCCTTTATCTCCTTGCCCTCGATCAATACTACCGTATCTCCCTTTTTGATGCCTGCCTTGTCCGCGGCCTCGCCAGGTACCACATAGCCAGCCACGGCCGGCTCCTCGAGGTACTTCGGGGCCTGTATGCCGATGAGGAAGATCACAGGAAGAAGGGCTATGGCAAGGACCAGGTTCATCGCGGGCCCGGCAGCGACAATCAGAGACTTTTTCCAGACCGGCTTGTGGGTGAATGACTTTGCCCTCTGCTCAGGGGTTATCTCCTCGCCCGGGGCCTCGCCGACCATCTTGACGTAGCCGCCGAGCGGCAGGAGAGAGATCCTGTACTCGGTCTCTCCCCTCTGTATGCCCACAATCCTCGGCCCGAATCCGAGTGAGAACCTCTCGACGCCAACGCCGCACGCCTTGGCAACGGCGAAATGGCCGAGCTCGTGGATGAATATCAGCACTCCGAGGACTATGATGAAGGATATCAGCGTTGTCATTTTACGATTATACCCGTTAAATTAAATTAAGCCCTGCCCGTAATGGCTGAGGCGGCCTTTGTCGCAGCCTCCCTCGCCGTCCTGTCAGCCTCTATAACATCATCGAGCGTCGATATCTTCTTCGGGCCATGCACCTCGAGCACCTCTGCCATGACCCTGTATATGCCCGTGAAAGGTATCCTGCCTTCCAGAAAAAGAGCTACGCCTACCTCGTCGGCGGCGTTCAATATCGCAGGCGCCGTGCCGCCCAGCCCGAGCGCTTTGTAGGCAAGCCCAAGGCACGGGAACCGGACTGTGTCCGGGGCGCTGAATTCGAGCGTAAGGCGGCTGAAATCAAGTGGCTGTACGCCGCTTGCCACCCTCTCGGGGAACGAAAGCGCGTATGAGATGGCGCCCTTCATGTCAGGGGTGCTCATCTGGGCCATCACGGAGCCGTCTACATACTCAACCATTGAGTGTACTATCGACTGGGGGTGGATTACAACCGATATCTGCTCAGGAGGCAGCCCGAAAAGCCACCTCGCCTCTATCACTTCTAACCCCTTGTTGAAGAGGGTGGCCGAGTCGATGGATATCTTCCTGCCCATCTTCCACCTCGGGTGGTTCAATGCCTCCTCGGGGCTCATGCCCTCGAGCTTTTCCATAGACGCAGTAAGGAACGGCCCGCCGGACGCCGTAAGTATGAGCCTCTTCACGTCCTCTTTCCTGTGGCCCAGGAGCGACTGGAAGACGGCCGAGTGCTCGCTGTCAACCGGTATGATCCTGACATTGCGCTTTTTTGCCTCGTCCATGACAAGGCAGCCTGCGAGGACCAGCGCCTCCTTGTTTGCCAATGCCACGTCCTTGCCCGCCTTGACGGCTGCCATCGTAGGCATAAGCCCGGCAGCGCCAGATATGGCAGAGACGACCATGTCAACGCCGTCGAATGACGCGGCCCTCATCGCGCCCTCTTCGCCGAAGCCGACCTCGACCTGAAAAGAGAGCATCTTTCTCAGGCTGCTCGCAGCCTCTGCGCTGCAAGCCGAGACGAACAGGGGCCTGAACTCCTCTGCCTGCTCCTTTAAAAGGCTTATATTCTCCCCTCCGGCTAGCGCCTTCACTCTGAACCTGTCAGGGTGCATGCGCACGACTTCGAGCGTGTTCCTCCCGATGGAGCCGGTGGAGCCGAGTATGGAGAGGTTTCGAGTGGTCATATGATCTTGAAGTTGTGGAGGACGAGATAAAAGAAAACAAGCGGTATGACGAATACGAGGCTGTCTATCCTGTCGAGCACGCCGCCGTGGCCTGGGAATATGTTGCCCGAATCCTTGACCCCGGCGCTCCTCTTGTAGAACGACTCTGCGAGGTCCCCTATCATGGCAATTATGCCTATCAGCAGCGACAATACGAATACCTTCCAGGACTCGTGCCCAAGCTCCGCGAAATAGCCGAAGAGCACGGCAGCGATTGCGCCGCCCAATATGCCGCCAGCAGCTCCCTCGAGCGTCTTTTTGGGGCTTATCTCAGGCGAGAGCTTGTGCGAGCCCAGATATTTGCCGGTAAAATACGCGCAGGTGTCATTTGCCCAGACTACCACGAGCATGAAAAGAAGCCACCAGTTGCCGTTCTCAAGAACCGGCATGAGCGCGAGGAACGAAAGCGGCAGGGCAAGATATATCAACCCCAATGCCTTGTGAGACAGATCGAGGCTTGCCTCTCTCAAATCCATGCTCCCGGCCATAGAGAACGCGAAGAGGATGAAGACTACAGGAATTAAAAGCGGGAGGAGCACGTCAGGGCCGTAGAAGTACAGTGCAAGCGGAAAGAGCGCGCCCATGAGCGCCCAGGCCCATTCAAAGACCCTGTTCCTTTCCTTTACCGGAGAGAGACCCCCGAACTCCAGGAGGGCCAGGAAGGTCAAGACCGTGGA
>CAZDUP010000220.1:0-4536 GCA_964508625.1 uncultured Thermodesulfobacteriota bacterium | reverse complement strand
GCACCGGCACTGCCGCAGGCGACAGGGCCGAAGTGGAGGGCGTCGCGATGGCGATGCAGGACCCGGACAGGCCGGCCGGAGAGCTCCGCTCCTGCGCCATGACCTCCCTCAAATCGCTTATAGGCCACACCAAGGCCGCATCTGGAATAGGAGGCTTTATCAAGGCGGTGCTTGCGGTAAACAGGCGCGTAATTCCGCCGACCGCAGGGTGCTCGGAGCCGAACCCGGTATTTCAGGAGAGGGCAAAGACCCTCTTCCCGGCCATGCACGGCGAAATACACGACCCAAACAAGACCATGCGCGCCGGGATATCGGGCATGGGTTTTGGCGGCATAAATGTCCACGTCACAATAGAGTCCGGAGGGCCTCCAGCAAGCTCTATCGAGCCTTCGATGGGCGAGCGAGAGCTTCTGGCCTCCTGCCAGGATACCGA
Source organism: uncultured Thermodesulfobacteriota bacterium (assembly GCA_964508625.1). Classification (GTDB taxonomy): domain Bacteria; phylum Desulfobacterota; class GWC2-55-46; order GWC2-55-46; family GWC2-55-46; genus UBA5799. The sequence continues at coordinate 4,103 of CAZDUP010000220.1, read as the reverse complement.
GCTCTTCGTCCTTTCAGCCCAGGACAGGCAGGACATGGCCGAGAAGATAAGCGGCCTCAAGAAGCTTGCACACGGCATAAGCGCTGCCGAGATGACCGATCTTTCACACCATCTTACGCGGGAGATGAGCTCCAATGGGCGCCTGCGCCTGGCAGTAATAGCTTCATCACCCGAGAGCCTCCTCGCGCTCCTGGACAACGCCCTCGGCATGCTGGCTGAGAATGAAATCGCTGAAGGGACTGTAATGTCCAGTCCCCAGCAGGATATCTGGATAGGAAAAAATCTGAGCGCTCCCCGGACAGGCTTTCTTTTTCCGGGGCAGGGCTCCCAGCAGCTTAACATGGGCAAGACCCTCATCGAGAGGCATGCCTGGGCAGCGGACCTTTCAGCCAGGATAGACCCCTTTCTCTCCGGACAGGGTTACAGGAAAATAGCCGGTCTCATCTATCCGCCCGTTGACAGGGCCGTTGACGCCGGCCAGGTCAGGGCTTGGAGGGAAGATCTCTCTCAAACTGAAATAGCGCAACCTGCAATATGCCTCTCGTCTGTCCTGTGGATGCGCCGCCTTGAGCGACTAGGCATAGTGCCTCAGGCCGTTGGCGGACACAGCCTGGGCGAGCTTACGGCATTTCATGCGGCTGGAGCGTTCCCGGACCTGGAGCTCATTCATCTTGCGGCTTTCCGCGGCTCCATAACCGCCGCAAAGGCCGGTGAAGCCGGTTCAATGGCAAGCCTTTCCTGCGGCCCTGAAAAGGCCGGAAAAATAATTGAAGAGGCAGGCGGCTATGTTGTCATCGCCAACATGAACTCCCCGGAGCAGACGATAATATCGGGCGAGGCAAAGGCCGTCGACGCGGCGATGGAGAGCGCCGCTGCCAAGGGAATAACCGCAAAGCGGCTGCCGGTTGCGAACGCCTTCCACTCGCGCTTCATGGAGAATGCCTCCGCGGTCCTTGCCAAGGACGCGCCCATTAAAGGAAGGCTCGAGTCTTCCAGATTACATCTTTTCACTTCGATGGACGGTAGTCCGGTTAAGGCCGGAACTGATTTGAAGCAGCACTTCTCAAGACAGCTCACGCATACGGTAGACTTCATCTCCCTTGTAGACAACATGGCCGGTGAATGCGACCTGCTCATCGAGGTAGGCCCGGGCAAGGTGCTCTCAGACCTTGTCCGCTCCATACTGCCAGGCTCCAAGACACCGTGTCTCCCGGTAGAGGCGAGGGCAGGCGATGACATTTCGCTCAACAGGGTCGTCGCGTGCCATTTCGTAAACGGCGGCACCATAAAGTGGCCCGCGCTCTTTGAAAACCGCCTTGTAAGGCCCTTCATACCGGCATCTGAACGCGTCTTCATAGAAAACCCGTGCGAACGCCCGGAGCTGCAGTTAAAGGGGGGCGCCCTGTCTCTTGGGGCAGCTCAGCCGGAAAAGTTGACGCGCGAGGTCATAAGCCAGCCGGTATTGTCGTCCGGAAGGGCATCGGAGAGCCCTGTCGCGTCGCCAGCGGCCCTCCTGAGCCTTGCCTCCGAGATGACCGGCTTCCCTGTTGAATCGATTTCGCTGGACCATCGACTGCTCGATGACATGAACCTCGATTCCATAAAGGCGGGCCAGTTCGTCGCAAAGGCTGTAAAGCTCTACGGCGCTGAAGGCAAGATAGACCCTACTGCCTCGGCTAACAGCTCTCTCAAGGATATCTATGAGCGCATCAGGCTGGAACCGGCCAGATTGGAGATTGGAAGCGCTGCGGGCAGCAGCCATGACGCAACGCCTGAGCAGCTTCTCTCTCTCGCATCAGAGATGACGGGATTTCCAGTTGAATCGATATCGCTCGATCACCGCCTGCTCGATGACATGAACCTCGATTCCATAAAGGCGGGCCAGTTCGTTGCCAAGGCAATAAAGCTCTACGGCGCCGAGGGCAAGATAGACCCTACCGGATCGGCGAACAGCTCTCTGAGAGAGATATTTGAGCGCATCAGGCCGGAGGAGAAAAAGGCGTCCCCGCAGGCCCGGCCTCATACCCAGTCTCAGCCCAGGGATGCCTGGGTGCGCGATTTCATCATAAGCTATGAGAACCGGCCCCTTGCCCGTACTTCGCCTGACGGTCATAAGAATAAGAAAACGCTGGTCATATCTGACGCGCCGCAATCAGACGGCGCATCAGAGCAGGGCGGCTTCAGTGCCGCATGGATGCATTACAACGATACGCAGCTCGGTTCAGCTGACGCGCTGAAAAAATACGACTACTTCGTATTCCTGCTCAATGGCACAGCGTTGAGCGAAGGTATGCCTGCAGAGGCACAGGTCCGCGTGATGGCTGGCAGGCTCAACAGGATAGCCGCGACCATGGCGCTGCTGAAGACGCGGGCCTCGAAGCCAGCTTATGCGGTCGTGCAGCACGGAGGCACAGATTTTTACCGGCTCGATGGCGCTGATTCCATCGAGTCAAAAGGCGCGGCAGCGTTTCTTTCAAGTCTCCATCAGGAGAACCCTGAGGAAAAGATCCGGGTCCTGCAGTTCAGCGATACTGACCCGTCATCCTGGCTGGAAAAGACAGTTGAAGAGCTCCAGACGCCGGAGACCTTTGTCATAGCTCTTTATGACGGCAACCGTGCAAGGTCAGTGCCGGTTCTGGAGCCAGTTGGCCCGAGCCAGTTCGTTCAGAGGCCAGTAACATGGACAGGCCGTGACGTGGTGCTTGTAACCGGGGGCGCAAGGGGAATTACCGCCTCATGCGCGCTGGCCTTTGCCAGCAAGACCGGGGCAGCGCTTGCTCTCGTGGGAAGCACCGCGAACGCGGAGGCCGACCCAGAGATAAAAGAGAACTTTAGACTGCTCGTTGAAAACAACGTCAGACACCGCTATTACGCGTGCGACGTCACAGACAGAAAAGCCGTTGAATCGCTTGTCAGACGCATTGAAGAGGATCTCGGTCCGATAACCGGGTTTATCCACGGCGCCGCATTGAACAAGCCAAGGCGCGCCGAGCAGGCCGGCCTTGAGGCGGCATGCAAGGAGATTGCTCCCAAGGTCCTCGGGGCCATCAATATCCTTGAGGCCGTTGAGGGCAGCCGCATGAAGCTGGCAGCTGCCCTCGGCTCAATAATCGGCGTTACAGGGATGATAGGAAACGCGTGGTATGCATTCTCGAACGAGATACTTAATCTCATCCTTCAGAGGTTCAAGGGCCTGAACCCGGCCACAGAGATCATAACCTGCGCCTTCAGCGTCTGGGACGAGGTCGGCATGGGCGCCAAGATGGGCAGCATCGAGTACCTCTCAAGGATGGGCATACACGCCATCCCGAAAGTAAAAGGGATAGAGCACTTCATGCGGCTTGTCTTTGCGTCAACGGGCGAACCACAGATAGTAGTCGCGAGCAGGCTCGGCTCCATACCTACGATGCGCTCTCCTTTAAAAGGAAAGCGCGGACGTTACATCGAAGAGGTGATCTTCTTCGAAAAGGGCGTGGAGATAGAGGCAAAGGCCGTGCTCACTACAGAACGCGACAGGTATCTCGAAGACCACGTCTTCAGGGGCACGCGTCTTTTCCCGACAGTCTTCGGCATAGAGGCCATGCAGCAGGCGGTAATGGCTGTCCTGGGTGTTGAAGAATCCTTGAGCATCGAGATGGAGGAGGTGAACCTCGTCTATCCCATCACAGTAGAGCCAGGGGGAGAGACGGAGATACGCATCAGGGCGCTGGTGCAGGAGCAGGTTGACGAAAACTCGCCGGTGAAGGTGAAGGCCGGGATAACCGTAGACCAGACCGGATTTGGCAAGAATCATTTTGAAGCGACCTTCGTGCTGGGCAACGGACTGAAGCCGGAGAAGTATGCCGAAAGCATACCGGATAGCGAACTTTCAATCGACCCGAGCGAGGACCTTTACGGACATATGCTCTTCCAGGGGCCGGGCTTTCAGCGCATCGGGCGAGTCATGTCCCTGACAGAGGACCAATGCATCTTCGAATCTTCCGCTCGGTCTGCCGCTGAGTCAGGCGCAGACGTGCCTTTCGCGGCCGGAGACCCGTATTTCAGGGACACCCTCCTGCAATCAGTTCAGATAATGCTCCCGAATCTTGTGGCGCTGCCAATCG
>CAZDUP010000219.1:0-4587 GCA_964508625.1 uncultured Thermodesulfobacteriota bacterium | reverse complement strand
CCTCCTGGACAGGTGGATTGCATGCCTGTGCTGGCCGGGCCCTTCGAAGTACAGGTACCCCCGTGTCGAGACCATCTCCGCTTCCGAATACCTGCCGCAGATGAGGCCATCCCCGGCAGCTTTGCCCGCGGACTTCATTAGGACTCTGCCCCTTGCCGGAGCCTTGAGCCTGAACCTGACCCTGCCATTGGCGCTCTCCGTCTTCCAGGAGGACTTGAGCCGCTCCATCCACCATGCGGTTATCTCGTCGAGTGTAGCGAACCAGACGCCTGGCGTGCGGGCCCTGGCGGCCGAGACAGTCTCTTTCATGGGCTTCGCGAAGTGCCTGAAGCGCTCTGGATGGAAGAGCAGATGGAAGAGCTCGCCTCTTGAATGGACTTTCTCGAATATCCGCTTCCAGATGCCGCTGATGGCTGCGCTGTCCTTTATCCTGTACCTCTCGAAGAGCATCTCGTCATCCGGCGCGGTTATGGGTATCTCGAGAAGGGTGCCGGCCATCCCGGGAAGCGATATCGCCGTCTCGGGGCTGAGCGTGTTGTAAAGGAGGTCCAGCTTCTTCAGGTTGCCCTCAGCTCTACGCGAGTTCTCCAGGGCTTCATCCCAGAGGATTATGTCGTTGCTCGTCCAGGCAAAGGGGCTCTTCATGAGCGCGGCGAGGGTGTTCGCGTTATAGCTCAGGTACGGGCACCTGAAGCCCCTGACGCTCATGCTCGTGCTGCTGAACGCTCCGTAGCTCCTCTTTACCATCTCGCTCTGCTCTTCAAAGGTCTTCATCTTCATGTTTGTGTGAAAATAGCCGTGGGCAGCGAACTCATGCCCCTTGCTGCCGAAGCTGCTGAGGAACTTCAGATGGCTCTCGAGAAGGCTCGCGGTCACGCAGAAGGTGACCCGTACGCCAGCCGGGCCGAGCTCCTTCTCGAGGGTGCCCATCATCTCGGCGAACCTGGACCTGCCGAAGGAGTAGCGCATGAGGACCTGGGCAGAGCGCTCGATGGAATGCAGGAGGCCCTTGGTCCCTATCACGTGGCTTAAAAACTGTAGTGGCACGCTTTTCAGGCGCCGAGAATGATATCGGCAACGCGCCGCTGCTGGGCCGGGGTGAGCCCCGGGTACATGGGCAGGGACAGTATCTCTGATGAGACCCGTTCGGTGACTGGCAGGTCGCCATTTTTCCATGCCATGCCTCTGTAGGCGTTCTGCAGATGAAGGGGGAGGGGATAGTGCAGCCCGGTGGCTATGCCTGCCTCGCCGAGGCGCTTCTGGAGGCTCTCCCTGTCCTTCACCCTGATGATGTAAAGATGATAGACGTGGCGGACGTCTGCCCTCTCTTCGGGCACGACGACCCTGGGCGCTCCGGCCAACAGCTCGTTGTACGTCCTGGCCGCGGTACGGCGCATCTCGTTCCATTCCGGCAACCTCTTGAGCTTGACGTCGAGAAAGCCAGCCTGAATGGAGTCGAGCCTGCTGTTGAATCCCTCCACCTCATGATGGTATTTCCTCGATTGTCCGTGGTCGCGGAGCATCCTTACACGCTCGTCTATCTCTTTGCTGTTAGTCGTAATGGCCCCGCCATCGCCGCAGGCGCCGAGGTTTTTTCCGGGATAAAAGCTGAAGGCCGCGGCAGCGCCGAATGAGCCTGCCCGTTTCCAGCAGCCATCCTTTCTGGAGAAGTACTCGGCCCCGTGAGCCTGGCACGCGTCCTCGACCACGATGAGCCGGTACCTGGCCGCGATCTCAGCTATCGCGTCCATGTCGCACGGCTGCCCGTAGAGGTGGACCGGGACCACGGCTGTGACAGGGCTCTTCGTAATCCTGTCATAGGGCCAGCCGTCAGAGGATATCTCGCAGCGCGCTTCGATGTATTCGAGGAGCGCCTCAGTGTCCATGTTGTATGTGGCCTCATCGATGTCCACGAAGGCCGGGCGCGCGCCAGCGTGGGATATGGCCTCGACAGTAGCGATGAACGTGTTTGCGACGGTAACGACCGTGTCGCCTGGCTTTACGCCCGATGCTATGAGAGCGAGCGTGAGGGCGTCTGTTCCGTTAGCAACGCCCGAGCAGAACCTGGCCCCGCAAAACCTCGCGAAGTTCTCCTCGAACGTGGAGAGGGCAGGGCCGCCTATGAAGCCCGCGCTCCGTAGAGATTCCCTGAATACAGAGACGAGTTCCTCTTCGAGCTCAACGTGAGGCGATACGAGGTCGAGAAATGGGGTCTTCTGCAGCGCCTGTGTCTTATTCATCCGTCAGCCTCCTCAGTACCTTTGCCGGATTGCCGGCGACTATCGCGTTCGGCGGCACGTCTCTGGTCACGGTGCTGCCCGCGCCGACTATGGAGTTCTCGCCGATCGTGACGTTGCTCAATATGGTTGCTCCTGATCCGATGGAGGCGCCGTTCTTAACGACGGTCCTCTCGACCGTCCAGTCAGCCTCGGTCTTGAGCGAGCCGTCCCTGTTGGCCGATCTCGGGTAAGAGTCGTTTATGAAGGTCACGCCGTGGCCGATGAAGACGCAGTCGCCTATCTCGACCCCCTCGCAGATGAATGTGTGGCTCGACACCTTGCAGTTGCTCCCGACTGTCGCGTTCTTCTGAATCTCCACGAACGCGCCTATCTTCGTGTTTTCGCCTATGGTGCAGCCGTAGAGGTTTATGAAGCTTGAGAGCCTCACGCCTTCTCCGAGCCTCACGTCCGGGGCTATCCTGTTGAAGTCCTTCAAGGCCTCTCCTGTGCCGCTCATATGGCCACCATCTTTCCGTTGTTTTTCAGCGACTCGTCGCAGGCCTCGAGCATCCTTACGACGCGCAGGCCAGCCTCTCCGTCGTTGAATGGCTTTTCATCCTTCTTCACGCAGTTGAGGAAGTATTCGGTCTCGAGCCTCAGGGCCTCTGTCTGGTCTACCTTCGGGGCCCACATGTCTCCTGAGCGGTAGTTCACGAGCAGGTCGTAGAGGCCTTCCCTGGTCGTCACGTCCACGCCCCTGTCATAGACCTTTATCTTCTCGTCCGAGTCCAGGTCGTTCCATACGAGCATCTTCTTCTCGCCGCCGATAAGGGTGGTGCGGAGCTTCACGGGAGAGAGCCAGTTGACATTGAAGTGGGCGATTATGCTGTTCGGGAAATAGACCATTATGTAGGCGATGTCCTCCTTCGAGTTGATGTGCGCCCTGCCGCTGGCCGCCACGCCCACCGGTTTTTCCTTGATTAGGTAGTCCATTATCGAGAAGTCATGGGGAGAGAGGTCCCATATGACATTGACGTCGTGCTGGAAGAGGCCGAGGTTGACCCTCGTGGAGTCATAGTAGTACAGGTCTCCGAGCACCCCCTCCTCGATAATTTCCCTGATCTTCCTCACGGCGCTGGTGAAGAGGAAGGTGTGATCGACCATGATCTTGAGGTTCTTGCTCTCTGCTATGTCGATGAGTTCCTCTGCCTGCCTGGCGGTCGAGGTGAAGGGCTTCTCCACGAATACGTGCTTGTCGTTCAGCAGGGCGGCCTTTGCGAGCTCGTAATGCGTGCTCACCGGGGTTATGACTGTCACTATGTCTATGTCCGGGGAAGTGACTATCTCGCTGCTCTCAGTAGTGGTCTTTATCTCGGGATAGCTCTTGCGCACCCGCGCGAGCGCGGCTGGGTTCCTGTCGCAGACAGCGGCGACGGACGCGCCCTCGACCATGTTGAAGTTCCGCAAGATGTTCGGGCCCCAGTACCCGTATCCGATTACGCCTATCTTTAGCATTTTTTAACTCAGTATGCGCCCTTGCTCGATACCATCGAGAAGGGCGTCAGAAGGATTATCTTGATATCGAGCCAGATGGTCCATGCGTCGATGTATCTCAGGTCAAGACGCACCATGTCGTTATACGATGTCATGCTCCGGCCCATAACCTGCCAGAGCCCCGTGACCCCGGGCTTTGCCTCTATGACCCTGCGCCAGTGCCAAAGGCCGTAGTCCTCCAGCTCGTACGGTATGGGCGGCCTGGGCCCGACGAGAGACATATCGCCCTTGAGGACGTTGAAGAACTGCGGCAGCTCGTCGAGGCTGGTCTTGCGGAGGAATTTTCCTATGGGAGTTATTCTGGGGTCGTCCTTTATCTTGAAGACCTGTCCCTTGCCCTTTGCGCCGGCATACGCCTTGTCTTCGCGGATGAGGCTCTTTACATACTCTGAGTGGAGCCTGTCGTCCACGCCCTGGTACATTGACCTGAATTTCAGAAAGGTAAATTCACTGCCGAACTCGCCTATCCTTTTTTGCCTGTAAAGGACAGGACCGCGGGACGTGAGCTTTATTATCAAGGGTATCGCGATGAAGAGGGGCGAGAAGAGCAGTATTCCGAAAAGGCTGCCGAAGACGTCCATGGCCCGCTTTATCGACAGGGTCCTTTTTTTTACTTCGTCCCTTCGCTTCAGATCAGGATAGAGGTCGAAGTCCACTGGTATCGCGCCGTTTCCGCCGGATGCGGCCGGAAAGGCATGGAAGGTGAGCTTGAGGCCCGTTGCCCTGCTGCCGAGCGCGTCCTGGGCAGAGAGCGCGGAGAGGACCTTTATCCTCAACTGCTCTTCAGCCGATGCCGGTGTTTCCGTGAAGACGA
>CAZDUP010000218.1:0-4597 GCA_964508625.1 uncultured Thermodesulfobacteriota bacterium | reverse complement strand
GTCGCTGCGACGTACGCAAAGAGTACGCCTCATTCCTCGCTCCCCGATTTAAACCGGGGCCTTGCATATGGAGCTTTTTGAGCAGCCTCTATTTCATGGTTTTTCAGCGACCTGCAGCTGAATCTCTTTCAAAGACGTATACTCTGCCCCGGCTGGTTTAAGTACGCTCCTGAAGAGCACGACCGATGATACGTCGAAGGCGGCCTTGATCTCAGGCCGTACCTCTGAGAGGAGCCTGCCCATGCTCCTTCCCTCTGCCGTGGATTTTATCCTGCAGAGCGTTAGGTGAGGGGAGAAGGCCCGGCCTTCAGGTGGAAAGCCCAGGCCGTCCATAGCATCTTCGACCTGCAGCTGGAGTTTTTTAAGCTCCGCGCTCTCCCGTATCCCGGCCCAGACTACCCTCGGGTATTTGGGGTTCGGGAAGCCGCCCACGCCCTCTACCACGAGGCTGAATGGCGCAACTCCCGCTGCTGCCTTCTCAAGGGCCCTGCCGATCTCCTCTATCCTGTCCTCAGCCACCTCGCCGAGGAACTTCAAGGTAAGGTGTATGGACTCGGGCCTTGTCCAGCTTATCGCGCCGGGATTTCTGTCGAGCGAGGCCTGTATTGCCTTGAGGCCATCCTTTATCCCGGAGGGTATCCTTATGGCTATGAAGGTCCTTATCTCCGGCCTCCGATAGGCTGCCGCTAAAAAAAATGTTATTTAGAGTTAGCCTTTATGCCGAGCGATGCGGCTATCATTTTGAGCGCCGCCTCTGCCGATTGCCTCTTTATCGACTGCCTGCTGCCCTTGAAGAGGAACTTTCTGGCCGTGCTCCTCTTGCCCTTTGATATCGCTATGAATACGAGGCCCGCAGGCTTCCTGGCCGTCCCGCCGCCAGGCCCGGCAATGCCGGTTATTGCCGCCGATATGTCGGCCTTGAGGGTCTTTCTCGCGCCAAGCGCCATCTCTCTGGCAGTCTCCCTTGATACTGCCCCGAATGAGGAGAGGGTAGATGCCTTTACGCCCAGGATGGACCTCTTTACAGCATTATCGTATGCGACGATACCGCCCTTGAAGTATATAGAGCTCCCGGCAACATCGGTAATGATGCTCGAGAGGAGCCCGCCGGTGCAGGACTCGGCTACTCCGAGGAAAAGCCTTTTTTTCCTCAGGGCCTCTCCTATAAGGGCCTCAAGCTTCATAGGGTGCCGTAGATAAAGATGAGCGCCTGGGCGCACAGATTCGCGTATATCCCGGCTGCCACGTCGTCGAGCACTATCCCCAGCCCGCCTTTTAACTGCTTATCCAGCGTGCCTGCCGGCTTGGGCTTAACAATATCAAAAAACCTGAAAAGAATAAATACCAATATTGCGTTTGGCAGGGTGAAGGGGAGCATGAAAAACGATACAAGATAACCGCTTATCTCATCGGCCACTATCGAGGGGTGGTCGTGTTTGCCAATGGCCTTTGAGGCCGCGCCGCAGGCCCAGACCGATACGGCTATGACCGATATGGTGGCAAGGCCCCGCCCCTCCAGGCTCAGATCCGAAATGAGCCATGCCGCCAGCACGCCCCAGAGCGTGCCGAAGGTGCCTGGCGCCACCGGCATTTTCCCGATGTACGCGCCTGTCGCTAAGAAAATCGCCAGTTTTTTCAAGGTCTTAGAATATGAACCTGCGCATGTTGATATTCAATAGCACCCCGGCCGCTATCATCGAGGTAATGAGGAACGATCCGCCGTAGCTTATAAAGGGCAACGGAACGCCGACAACGGGCAGGAGCCCCATTACCATCCCCAGATTTATTGCTATCTGCCAGAAGAACATGGAAGTTATGCCAAAGGCCATGAGGAAGCCGAACCTGTCTTTTGAGCTCGCGGCCGTATTGAGGCCGGAGACTACAAGGGCGAGGAAGAGGCCCAGGACGTTGACCCCTCCGATGAGCCCCCACTCCTCGGCATAAGAGGCGAATATGAAGTCAGTATGGTGCTCTGGCAGGAACATGAGCTTGCCCTGCGTGCCCTCGGTGAAGCCCTTGCCGAGGAACCCGCCTGAGCCTATGGCTATCTTCGACTGCATGACATGGTAGCCGCTCCCCAGGGGGTCTGCCTCAGGGCTCATGAAGCTCGTGAGCCTGGCCTTCTGGTAGTCCTTGAGAAACATCCAGCCGATCGGCGCCATCGCGGCAAAGAGGGCGCCGAGCCCAGCTATTACCCTGGTCCTTATCTTCACGATAAATGCCATTGACCAGAATATCATCCAGATTATTATGCCTGTGCCGAGGTCAGGCTGTTTGGCTATGAGGAGGAAGGGGAGTATCATGAGGAGGCCGGGGGCCACGAGGTCTTTCAAGCCCATGCCCCTGTCCGGCACCATCTTCTGGTTGAAATATCTCGCGAGCGTGATGATGAGCGCCAGCTTGGCGAACTCGGAGGGTTGCAGGGAGAAAAATCCGAGTGAGATCCACCGCTTCGCGCCGCCGAAGGAGCTGCCTATGAAGAATACCGAGATAAGTAGCAGGATGGACGCCCCGTAGATGAAATAGGCGGTCCTCTCGATGTACTGGTAGTTCACTACTATGGCAAAGAGCATCAGCGCCGCTCCTATGCCTATCCAGTAGACGTCTTTTCTGTAAATGGACGGCATCTGCGCGTGCGTTGCGCTGTAGATGCTCGCGAAGCCCAGGGCGATGAGCGCCACGATTACCCCGAGTATCATCCAGTCAAAGTGGGTAAAGAGACGGCGGTCTATCATTGGACCCCTCCTCGCGCCGGAACTGACGGCCCCGGGTCTGATATCGGTATTACAGAGGGCCCGTCCCCATCGGGCGGCGTTGGCGCTGTCTCAGGGGCTGGCGCCTCTCCCTCGACCCCGGCAGGAGGCTCCTCCTTGCCCAAGTAAGCCTTGAAGACCTCTCTCGCCACGGGCGCGGCAGCGGAAGCTCCGAAGCCGCCGTGCTCGACAATGACGACGACCGCTATCTGCGGGTCGTCATAAGGCGCGAAACCGGCGAACCATGCGTGGTCACGGTACTTGTATGCTATCGATTCGACGTTCTTGGTCCTTCTTATGAGCCTCGCGACCTGCGCGGTCCCGGTCTTTCCGGCAATCTTGAGGTCCGTGGTCCTGCTCAAAAACCTCGCGGTGCCGCCCTCGTCGTGCGTGACGCCGCGAAGCCCTTCCCTTACGTGAGACATCGTATTCTCGGAGATGCCGAGCTCGCCCCTCTTCTCAGTCTCTGCCCTCGATATTACCTTGCCCTCGGGCGTTGTCACCTCTTCGACCAGTATGGGCCTCCAGAGCGTGCCGCCGTTGGCTATGGCCGCATAGGCATTGAGGAGCTGTAGCGGGGTCGAGAGCATGTATCCCTGGCCGACTGAAACCGAGATAGTCTCTCCCTCGTACCATTTGGTTTTGTAGACCTTCTGCTTCCATGCGGAAGAGGGCACTAGGCCGGACTTCTCGTTGTGGAGCGGTATGCCCGTCTTCTCCCCGAAGCCGAAGCGCTTCGTGTAGTCGGCAAGCCTGTCTATGCCGAGCTTCAGGCCCACCTGGTAGAAGAAGGTGTCTGACGATTCCACGATGGCCCTGTGCACGTTTATTGTGCCGTGGCCCTCCTCCTTCCAGTCCCTGTAGGCCCTGCCCGCAAACCAGAAGGACGGCCCCGAGTATATCCGCGTCTGGGGCGTTATGACGCCTTCTTCGAGGGCGGCTGCCGCGTGTATGGGCTTGTAGGTAGAGGCTGGCGGGTACTGCCCCTGTATGGCGCGGTTGTTCAATACGTTCAAGGGGTTCTCGATTATGGCCCGCCATTCTTCCCTGGTTATGCGCGACGACAGGGTGTTAGGGTCAAAGCCCGGTGTGCTCACCATTGCGAGCACCTTGCCCGTTTTCGGCTCCATGGCTACGACAGCCCCGACCTTGTCTCCGAGTGCTGCCCACGCGGCCACCTGGGACTTGATGTCAATGGTGAGCTTCATGTTGTTCCCCGGATACGGGGGTATCCAGTTCACCATCCTTATCTTCCTGCCGAGGGCGTCTACCTCTATCTCTTTTCCTCCGTCTATGCCGCGCAGGTCCTTCTCAAAGTACTTCTCGAGGCCGTACTTGCCTATGAGGTCGCCGGACGAATAGCGCTCCTCGTCCTCGCGCTCTTTCAGCTCCTTCTCGCTTATCTCGCCGAGATAGCCGAGGAGGTGGGCCGTGGCCTCTCCGAATACGTAGGACCTCTTGGGAGAGACGTCGAGCATGAGGCCGGGCAGCTCGAACTTGAAGCTCTCGAACCTGACGGTCTCCTCCCAGGAGAGGTCTTCCTTGAGCTTCACCGCCTGGAAGGGCGGCCTCTTCTTCGACTTTTCGAGAGTCTCGTTTATCTCCTCTTCGTCTATGTTTATGAGCTTAAGGAGCATCTCCCTGGTCTTGGGCCAGTCCTTTATGTCCTCCGGGACTATGTAGAGGTCAAAGCCAGGGCGGTTCTCGGCTATCTTCACGCCCACGCGGTCGTAGACGACCCCGCGCGGCGCAGGGGCCTTGATCAGGCGGGTGGCGTTGTTCATCGATAGCTCGAGGAAGTAGGAGTGCTCGAAGACCTGGAGGTACCAGAGCCTGGCCGCAAG
>CAZDUP010000217.1:0-4602 GCA_964508625.1 uncultured Thermodesulfobacteriota bacterium | reverse complement strand
CTCGGAGTGGCCTACAAGAAAAACGACGATGACCACAGGGAGTCCCCCACACTCGAGCTCATCAGGATACTGAAGGAAAAGGGGGCTGTCGTATCCTACAACGACCCCTACGTGCCCCTTGCCGTGCACCACAGGACAGACCTCAGGATGCGCTCGGTCGCGATCTCGCCCAAAAACATAAAAAAGTACGACTGCGTGCTGATAGCTACCGACCACTCGGCATACGACTACAAATGGATCGTGACGAACAGCAGGCTCGTCGTTGACACGCGGAACGCGACCGCAGGCATAAAGAGCGCGAATATCGTCAAGGCCTGATGTATCAGGCCTTGAAACCGCGCCTGCTGCTCCTCGACGATGACGAGGCAATGCGGGGCCAGATGCGATGGGCCTTCTGCAGGGACTACGAGGTGCTCGAGGCCGGCACCAGGGCCGAGGCCATGAGATCAGGGACAGAGGAGGTGCCAATCGGCATCATAGACCTCGGCCTGCCTCCGTCTCCATTTGAGCCTGTTGAGGGCATGAGGGCCATACGCGAGATACTCTCTGCAAACCCCCTCTTCAAGGCAGTGGTCGTGACAGGGCTCGACGAAAGGGAGGACGCATTCAGGGCGCTCGACCTCGGGGCATTCGATTACTTCACCAAGCCGGCGTCAATGGACGAAATACGGGTAACGCTCAAGCGCGCCATGTACGCTTACGAGCAGGAATCTGCCAACCTCGGCGCCGGGGCCCTGTGGCCCTCGGACATGGTCGGCGTGAGCATGCCGATGCGCGGGGTCTTTCATACGATAAGAAAGCTTGCCGAGGTCAATCTGCCGGCCCTCATAACAGGCGAACCCGGCACAGGCAGGGAGACAGCGGCAAGGGCGATACACAGGCTCAGCGCGAGGCACGCAAAGCCGTTCACGCCAGTTGACTGCGCCCTGACGCCCCCGGAGGCTCTCGAGGCCAGGCTCTTCGGCATCAGCGCAGAGCGCCGGAGGAAATGCCTCTTCGAGCACTCCGACGGCGGGACGATGTTCCTGCGCGAGATCGGGAGCCTGAACCTCAGGCTGCAGGGCCGGTTGCTGAAGCTCCTTCAGGAGTACGCAATAGAAGACCCGTTCACCGGTGAGAGAGCGAGCGTGGACGTCAGGGTCATCTCTTCGACGTCGATGGACCTGAAGTCGATGGTTCGCGGCGGCGAGTTCCGCGAGGACCTCTACAGCCGCCTCGGCGTGGTTTCGCTGGACCTTCCGCCGCTGCGAAAGCGCGGCGAGGACATTTATCTCCTCTCGCTTTACTTCACCAAAAAATATTCGAGGGACTCAGGCAGTCCGGCCGCCCGCCTCTCAAGGCCCTGCACTGAGGCGATAGAGCGCTACAGGTGGCCCGGCAACGTGCGTGAGCTCAAGAACAGGATAAAGAGGGCGGTTCTCCTTTCATCCGGGCCTGAGATCTCGGCCGCGGACCTCGGCATCCCCTGCCCTGCCCCTGGCCCTGCTCCCCTGTCGTCCGGACTATCCGATGCCCGGGACGCCTTCAGAAAAAAAATGATCGGCGAGGCACTCGCGCGCAGCAACGGCAGCGTGAGCCGGGCGGCCTTTGAGCTGGGCATCAGCAGGCAGTACCTTTCCAAACTCATCTCGAAATACAACCTCAGGCCGTCATGACTGACCATTGACAGAGACCAGAGCCTGGTGGCACATGAGAAAATCCGGTATATACTCAATTCCTGCAAAGGAGTTCGCATGGGACGCCCCGTGAAAGCCCTCTTGATATCCGTGCTGCTTGCAGCCGTGCTGCAGGCTTTGAGCGCAGGCGCCCATGCGATGCCGGAGTTGCCGGAGCCGCTCAAGAACGGAGAATCGCACAACGATGCGATAGAGCTTTTGAAAAAAAGCGAATTCGGCAAGGTCATCGAGCTCGAGAGCGGGATACTGAAGAGCGACCCCGGCGACCTGACGGCAAGGTTCATACTCGCCATAGCGTACCTCGGCGCTGGCGAGGAGAAGAGCGCGGCCGAGCAGGCGGGAAGCGTAAAAGAGAGAGACCGTGACTTCGCGTCCGAGATCTACGCGGCAATGGGCAGGTTCTATCTCACGAAAAAGAGGTACCACAAGGCCCTCGTCTACTTCCACGAGGCGCTCGGACTGAAGGAAGACCCGGGAGTCATACGGCACATAGCCTCCATCTACCTCGGCCAGGGCCTCGTGAAAAACGCCAGGACCTATTTCGAGATGCTCCTCCCGCTTGAGCCGGACTACCTGAACCTAAGCCGGATATACCTAGCTGAGGGCGAGTTCGAGAAAGCGGGAGAGTTCGCAAACGAAGCAATAAAGTCCGACCCGAGCTTGACCGGCGCCTACCTCGTGCTCGGCACAGCATGCCTGTTGACCGGCGAGCTCGACGGCGCGAGGGCCAACTTCGAGCTGCTGAGCCGCACCAACCCCGAGTTCTTTCTCACATCGTATTTTCTGGGCATGATAGACGTCGTAGCAAAGGACTATGACGGCGCGCTCAAGGACTTCCAGACGCTCATCACCCACTCACCGAGGCTCCGCGAGGGATACCTCAATGCGGCTGTGGTCTTCCACCGGAAAGGAGATCTGCGTAAGGCAGCCGAGATGGCCAGGAAGGCCGTTGACGAGGACCCGCTCGACCCGTTGTCGCGCGTGGTGCTCGGCAACATCCATCTATCGCAGAAGGACTTCAAATCAGCCAGAGAAGAGCTCGGCAAGGCTGCCGACGCTTTTCCCGAGTTCAGGGGCAGCGGCCTTGAAAAGAAGCTAGCGGCCGATGGCGACGCCGCGACCTTCAATACGGCGCTGATACTGAACAGGGCAGGCCTCTACAGGCAGACTGTTGAGCTCGTCCCCGCGGATGAAGAAGAGCCGCTTCTCCTGCTCATGGCTGCGAGGGCCTTTGAAAAACAGGGAGATAAAGAGCGCGCGGCAACCTTTTACAGAAAAGCCCTCGATGCCGACCAGGGGCTTGTCCCGGCCTATACCGGCCTCGGCGACATCTCGGAGCAAAACGGCATGCACGACGAGGCGGCCCGGATGTATTTCAAGGCAGCGCTCCTCTATCCCGAATCAGCAAGCCTCAGGACCAGGCTCGCGGAGATTTACGAACTTTCGGGCAAACGCGCCCTTGCCGTAGAGGAATACCGCAAGATCATCTCAGCCTCGCCCGGTTCGGCCGCTCCCTACCAGAAGATAGCGTTACTGCTGGCATCAGAAGGCGATCTCGCCGGAGCCCTTGACTTCGCGAAAAAGGGTCTGGCACTGAACCCTGAGGACGCCGAGGCGCGGGATACGCTCGGGTGGATATACTTCAGGATGGGAAAATTCAGGGAAGCATTCGAGGCAAGCTCCCGGATCGAAAAGGACGGCAACGCAAGCCCGACTGCCTATTACCATCTCGGGCTCATCTACCAGGAGCTGGAGATGCCATTGAACGCGAGGGACGCCTTTGAGAGGGCACTGAACATGAATGACGAGTTCCCTGATTCCGCAGAGGCAAAGAGGCGATTGAAGGCGCTTAGCGGCCTGGGCTGAACACAACAATTCCAGAGGCGAAACTTGAAAAAAACGACGAGTCTGCTCTTTGCGCTTGGCCTGGCTTTTTCGCTCGGAACCCTGACCTCCTGCGACAAGAGCCCGGAGAAGATGTTCTCGAAGCACATGAGCGCGGGAAGGGAGTTTGCCAGCTTCTCGCAGCATAATGATGCCGCAAAAGAGTTCAGGGCAGCCATACATTTCCAGCCCAACAGCGCCGAGGCGCATTATCAGCTCGCCCTCGCCTGCCTTAAAATCGGAGGAGAGTCGAATACCATTTCGGCCTTCAGGGAACTGAGCAAGGCCGTATACCTCGACAGCGGCCACAAGGGGGCTAGATTGAAGCTCGCCGAGATATACCTCGTATCAAAGCGCTTTGACGAGGCAACCCGCCTTGCAGAGGGTGTGTACAGTGAGGACAGCGGCAACGCGGACGCCAGGATGATACTCGCGCTCTCAAGCGCTGGCAGGAAGGACTTCAGGAAGGCCATAATGATAATGGACGAACTGCTTGCGTCAAGCCCGCGCGACGCGCGGCCGTACATGGCCGCAGCCGGGATATACATTGCAAAAGGCGGCCTCTCGGAGGCCGAGGTCTTTTTCAGAAAGGCCATTGCCGCCGAGGCCAACAACCCGGAGCCGAGGATCGCTCTCGCCGAGTTCCTTGTAAAGCAGGACAAGTACCCTGAGGCAGAAAGCGAGCTCAAGCGCGCTGTCAGGGACGTTGGCGAAAAGACCGAGGTCCTCGCGGCCCTCGCGAAGTACTACGTGTCGGCGAAGAGGACGGCCGAAGCCGAAAGCGCCTTCAGGAGGATAATAGAGCTCGAGCCTGAGGGGATAGAGGGATACGCGATGCTCACTGAGTTCTATCTCGCGCTGCGCAGGGCCGATGACGCCCTCGCGGTATACAAGACTGCCATTGAGAAGAGGCCGGAGAGCCTCGGACTGAAGAAGAAGTACGCCGAGCTCCTCATAAACACGAACAGGGCTGCTGAGGCGGCCCCGCACATCGACGCGATAATCGCGAAGGAGCCGCACGGATACTTCGGAACCTATCTGA
>CAZDUP010000216.1:0-4632 GCA_964508625.1 uncultured Thermodesulfobacteriota bacterium | reverse complement strand
GAAGCTCTGCCGTGACTCCGCCTATCTTGATGTCCATCTGAAGGGCCGTGACGCCGTCGGCAGTGCCAGCGACCTTGAAGTCCATGTCTCCCAGGTGGTCCTCGTCTCCGAGTATGTCGGAGAGGATGACTACCTTGTCGCCCTCTTTAATGAGGCCCATCGCTATGCCGGCCACATGGCCCTTGGTCGGCACGCCCGCGTCCATGAGCGAGAGCGACGCGCCGCAGACAGTTGCCATCGATGACGAGCCGTTGGACTCGAGGATATCGGAGACGACCCTTATTGTATAAGGGAAGCCCTCGTCAGGGAGTATCCTGGAGACTGCCCTTTCTGCGAGCGCGCCGTGGCCTATCTCCCTCCTGCCCGGTCCGCGGAGGATCTTGACCTCGCCGACGCTGAAGGGCGGGAAGTTGTAATGGAGCATGAAGGTCTTGTACTCCCAGCCCGAGATGGCGTCAATCTTCTGCTCGTCCTCAGAGGTGCCGAGCGTCGTTACGCACATGGCCTGTGTCTCGCCCCTGGTGAAAAGGGCAGAGCCGTGGGTCCTCGGAAGAAGGCCGACCTCGCAGTTTATGGGCCTTATGTCCCTGGGCCCCCTGCCGTCCACCCTTCTATTCTCGTTTATGACCATCTCCCTCATGAGCCTGTACTTGAGGTCGCCGTATATACCGTCTATCTCCTTCTCCCTTCCGGGGAAGGCTTCCGCGAGAGCGGCTATCGTATCCTTCTTTATAGCGGAGGCAGTGCCGTAGCGGTCCTGCTTCACGGGCATCTTGAGCGCGTCCTTCAGCCTTGCCTCGGCAAGCTCCTTCACCCTGCCTTCGAGCTCAGGGTCATGGGCGGCCGCCTTCAATTCCATCTTGGTCTTGCCCGCCTCAGAGGCCATCTGCTTCTGGAGGTCGAGCACAGGCTGCATGGTCTCCTGCGCAAAGGCAAGGGCCTTTACGAGGAAGTCCTCGCTGACGAATTTGGCGCCAGCTTCTACCATTATTATCGAGCCTTCCTTGGCGGCAACGAAGAGGTCAAGGTCGCTCTCCTTCTGCTGCTTCAATGACGGGTTTGCGATAAGCTCGCCGTTTATTGCTCCTATCCTTACTCCGGCTATTGGGCCGCCGAAGGGAACGTCCGATATTCCGAGGGCCGCTGACGCGCCTAGCATGGCCGCTATCTCGGGGTCGTTTTCGAGGTCCACCGAGAGCACCGTCGCGACTATCTGGGTTTCGTTGTAATATCCTTCCGGGAAAAGGGGGCGCAGAGGCCTGTCAATAAGCCTCGATCCAAGCACCTCTTTTTCGCTCGGCCTTCCTTCCCTCTTGAAAAAGCCGCCGGGTATCTTGCCAGCGGCATAGGTCATCTCCATGTAGTTGACCGTGAGAGGAAGGAAGTCTACGCCAGCTGCCGGAGAGTCATTGCGGCAGGCCGTCACAAGCACGACCGTATCCCCGTATCTTACTGTGCAAGAGCCGTGCGCCTGCCTGGCCATCTTGCCTGTCTCAATGACTATCGGCCTGCCTGCGTAATTTACTTCGTATCTGCTCATTATTATCGAGTTCTCCTGTTTTTTAGGTACAAATAACTACAGGGCCCAAAGCGCACACGCGCCCTGCGCCCTTGCTCATCCGGCCTCCTCTTCACAGAGGTACCGGACGCAACGCGGGGTCTTAAGCGGCCTTCCTGGCCGCCCGAGGTGGCTGGGCGGATTATGCGCTTCAGCCACCTGTACCGCTATCTCCTCAGGCCGAGCTTTTCGATTATGCCCTTGTAGCGCTCGATGTCCTTCTTCTTGACGTAGTCAAGAAGCCTTCTCCTGTGGCCGACCATCTTGAGGAGCCCTCTCCTCGAGTGATGGTCCGACTTGTGGGTCTTGAAGTGCGAGCTCAAGCTGTTGATCCTCTCGCTCAGAAGGGCTATCTGCACCTCTGGGGAGCCGGTGTCCTTCTCGTGGGTCTTGAAGGATTTGATGATGTCCTGCTTTTTCTCTGTTGCCAGCATCTGTAGCTTTCCTGCCTCCTTTCTTGAGAAATCCGAAGTATGCATAACGGCCCTGGGGGGCCATCCGGTGCAGCGTCAAAAAACCTCACCCGCCTGATCTCAGGCGGGCAACACGAATATTAACACCGTTTTAATGATAATGAAAGCAAAATCTAAGGGTTTAAATCCCCTCTGCCCAATGCATCGGCCGATACCCTTTTAAGGGCCTCTTCGAGAGGGATTATCCTCCCAACGAGCTCGTCTGCCTCTGTCCTGGGACCGACCGCCTCTTCTATGCGGAAGGCACCTGACCGGGTCCTCCTCAGGCCTGTAAGATGGCCTCCGCACCCGAGCCTCTCTCCGAGGTCGTGGCAGATGGACCTCACATACGTGCCGCCTGACGAGACGACCCTGAACCGCAGTATGGGTGGATCGTACCCCAGCGCCTCTATCTCGAATATCTCGACTTCCCTTGCCTCGCGCTCTATGATTATGCCTTTTCGCGCGAGCTTGTACAGGGGCGAGCCTTTTGATTTTATGGCCGAGTACATTGGCGGGACCTGCATTATCCTGCCCCTGAACGCATCTAGGCCTTTTACTATCTCTTCCTGAGTAAGCCCAGCCGGGTCCCCGGCCTTTGTTACCTTGCCTTCGCTGTCGTAGGTATCAGTAGCCTCGCCGAGCCTGCAGAGAGCGACGTACTCCTTGACTCCAGTCCCGAGGCTTGCCGCATGCTTTGTCGCCGCGTCCAGCACCAGCACCAGCACGCCTGTTGCCAGAGGGTCGAGCGTGCCAAGATGCCCAACCTTTTTTGCCTTGAGCTTCGCCTTTACGTGGGCGACTGCGTCGTGCGAGGTCCAGCCCTGCGGCTTATCTATGACGAGGATGCCGTTATACCCTGGCGAACGCACCCTTTAACGCCTCTGTAACGCTTTTCATTATCTCTTCAAGGCTGCCTTTGAGCATAAAACCGGCTGCGTTCCTGTGGCCGCCGCCCCCAAAGGCCTGCGCGACCTCTGCCACGTCCACGTCGCCCTTTGAGCGCAGGCTCACCTTGTACTCGAGCTCCCCTGCCTCCCTGAATAGCACGCCTACCTCGACGCCTTCAATGCCCCTCGCGTAATTGACAAAGCCGTCGGCGAGGTCCTTTTCCGCCTCTGCCTTCCTGAACATCTCACGAGTGACCACGAGGGTAGCCACCTTGGCGCGTCCGTTGCCGTTCAGGTCGATGAGCTCAAGGGTGCTGAGTACCATGCCGAGGAGCTTGTACTTCCTCGCCGGATGGTTCTCATATACCCTCTTTGAGACCTCCCAGGGCACTGCGCCGAGCCTTACGAGCTCTCCTGCCTTTATGAAGGACTCTGGCGTGGATGACGAATAATGGAATGAGCCTGTATCCGTGTGGATGGCGACGTAGAGGTTTACCGCTACTTCAGGGGTGATGGGAAGGCCTGCTGCCTTGCAGAGGTCGTAGACCATCTCTCCGGCCGCAGAGGCGCCGGGCTCGATTACGTTTATGGCCCCGAAGGAATCGTTGGTCGCGTGGTGGTCTATGTTTATTATCGTGCCTGGCTTTTTAAGATTGTTGAATCCCTTGCCGAGGCGCTCCTTCTGCCCGCAGTCCACGGCAAAGGTGGCATCGAAGCCGCCTTCCTTGTCAAGGTCATGCACGACTGTATCCGCGCCCGGGAGGAAAAGAAGCAGCTCCGGCACAGGGTCTTCAAGGTAGGCTACAGCCTCTTTTCCTGCATTCCTAAGCGCGAGGGTGAGCCCCAGAAGTGAGCCTACCGCGTCGCCTTCAGGGCTTACGTGGGATACTACGAGGAACTTTTTGCCTTTTTCTATCTCAGCCTTTACGGCCTCGAACCTCATGTCCATTCAAGAATCACCAGTCCGGCAGCCGGGCTACTGGCCGCCTCCTTCTTTCATTTCCCTTATTACCCGCTCTATCCTCTCCGAGTATTCGAGCGAATCGTCGAAAAGGAAGGTGATTTTAGGAATATGCCTCAAGTCCAGGCTTTTTGCAAGGCTTCTCCTGATAAAACCCGAGGCGCTGTTGAGCCCCTGGGCGCTCTTTTCCTTGTCAGCATCTGAGCCTATCTGGCTGAAATAGACCTTCGCCTCCTTGAGGTCCGGGGTGAGGTCCACCTTTGTTAT
Organism: uncultured Thermodesulfobacteriota bacterium; assembly: GCA_964508625.1. GTDB lineage: Bacteria > Desulfobacterota > GWC2-55-46 > GWC2-55-46 > GWC2-55-46 > UBA5799. The sequence continues at coordinate 504 of CAZDUP010000216.1, read as the reverse complement.
CGTGACGAACCCAATCCTCGGGTCCTTTATCGCGCCGTGCAGGACCATGGAGGCAATCTCCTCCTTTATGAGGTCGCCTACACGTTCGGAACGCCTATAGCTCATCTGTTTTGCATCCTTAAAGGGAGGTCAGAAGACTGTCTCTATGGTCATCAGGACGGCGCTCGCGGGATGACTTGAAAAAACCATCCGGAAAGGACCGGCTAAAAATTCAGGATCTCTATGGTAGAGTCCGTGACCTCGGCCAGGTGGAGCCCCTCGATAAAGAGGAGCGTCTTGTCCAGGACCGAGTTCACGAAGGCCCTGTCGTTTCCAACTGCCGCTATCCCGATCTCAGCCCTCTGCCATACGTCGTTGCCGCCCACCTCTGCGACAGAGACGTTGAACTTGTTTTTTGTCTTTTCTATTACGCTCTTCAACACCTGCCGCTTGTCCTTGAGGGTCTGGCTGCCGTGCAAAAGAAGCGTCACGGTTGAGATACCTACCACCATGGCTTTACGAGGC
>CAZDUP010000215.1:0-4636 GCA_964508625.1 uncultured Thermodesulfobacteriota bacterium | reverse complement strand
CGTCCATTCGAACATCGATATGCCGAGGAAGGCCGTGCCGAGGACCATAGTGACTATGAGCCAGAATATGAAGCCGCTCCGGTTATAATGCTCCTCTTCGAGGTGAGTCTCTGCCATATGTATGGTGAAGCTCGATGCCACGAGGATAAAGGTCATTATGAGGGGTACGGCGGTGGATATCTCCGGCGTGCCTGCCGGCGGCCAGACCGGGGCCGTGAGCCTGGTGACCCAGTACGCGGCGAAGAAGCCGACGAAGAGCATGGCCTCCGCCAGTATGAAAAATGGCATGGCCCAGAGCGACAGGCCCATGCCGATGCCGTGCTCGTCGGCGATGCCCTCCCTGACCCAGCCTACGATCGATATGAGCACCAGCGGCGCTCCTATGCCCATGCTCACTATGGCAGCGAGCGGCTTGTGATAGACGAAATAAAAGCCGAACGACAACGGGAGCAGGAAGAGTATGCCCACGCTGACGACGAGCGGCCAGTAGCTTGTATGCCATTTCAACTCATGCGCGTGCCCGTTCATCATTCACCTCCTGATTTATTTTTATTTATTGGATAAATCGGGTCTGTTTAGTCCTTTTTATCTGCAAAAAAAATTCATCCTCAAACCAGCTATGTTCTCCGAGGCAAGTACCCCGGTGACCCCGTCGGCGCATCGCCTGAGCACGCCGTAGAGCCGGCAGGCCGCCGAATCCGGGCACTCGTCCGCGCTCCTTAAGCACCTCGCCTCTACGGGGCCGTCTATGGCCTCGACGACCTGGAGAAGAGTTATCGCACCTGGCTCCCTTGAGAGCATGAAGCCGCCATCCCTGCCCCTGGTCGAGGATATGATCCCCCTTGCCGCGAGCGTCCGGAAGAGCTTGGCGAGGTACTGTCTGGATATGCCGGTAGCCCTCGCTATCTCTTCTATGCCGGTAAAATAGCTCGCTGGCCTGGATGCCATGTATACGAGGCCGGCTATCGCGTACTCGGAACCCTTGCTCAGCCTGAACAAAGAAGCTCCTTTTCCATTTGAGCCGGACTACCGGCCTGTTCGTCTGATAGTTATACAGAATTTTACCCTGATAGATTGCAATGGCCGTGCCATTCAAAACAGGGCCTGTTTTCAGGAGATTTGGAAAGAGAGCGGGGTTCGAGGTGCGGCAGCAATGCTGCGCCAGACGGGGCTGACTTTCAGATTTGAGGCGGATTCATTGAGGTTTCAAGGTCTTTGCGCAATCCTGCCGCATGCGGCAGGATTGTACGTCTGCTCAGCCCTTCCTGAGCCCGTAACGGATAATCTTTCTCTGGAGTGTGCGTCTGTCGATGCCAAGGGCGCGCGCAGATCGGCTGACGTTCCAGTCATTCGCAGCAAGCGTGGCTGCCAGGCACTCCTTTTCAGCGACGTCGAGGCTGGAAATCACGGGGGACAGGGGAGCGGCAGTGCCGGGGCTCATGCACCTTGAAAGGTGCTCCGCCGTTATCTCGTCTTCTGCGCTCATGACAGCGGCCCTGTCTATGAGGTGGCTTAATTCCCTCACGTTGCCAGGCCAGTTATGGCGCGTAAGAAGCTCCACTGCCCCAGGGCCGAAGCGAAGCGCCCTGCCCCTGCCCTGTGATGCCCTCTTGAGGAAATGCGCGGCCAGGGCCGGTATGTCTTCTGTGCGGCTGCGAAGCGGCGGCAGGTGCACCCTGCAGACGTTCAACCTGTAGTAGAAGTCCAGCCTGAACCTGCCCGCGGTGACCTCCTTCTCGATGTCCTTGTTTATGGCGGCGACAATCCTTACGTCCACGCCCTGCTCTCTGCTTGCCCCCAGCGGCCTGTACGAGCCTGTCTCGATGAAGCGCAGGAGCATGGCCTGAACTGAGAGGTCCATGTCGCCTATCTCGTCAATGAAGAGCGTCCCTTTGTCAGCGGAGCGCAGCAGTCCTTCCTTCAGGTCTACCGCGCCTGTGAAGGCGCCCTTTACGTGGCCGAAGAGCTCGTTCTCAAGGAGGCCCGGCTTCAGTGAGGCGCAGTTTATGGCGACAAAGGGGCCGTTCTTTCTTATCCCGTCAAAGTGGAGCGCCCTTGCAACAAGCTCCTTGCCAGCCCCGCTCTCGCCTGAGACAAGGACCGGCAGGCCCGTGTCCTTCACCCGCCTTATGAAGCGCACCACCTCTTGTATGGCCGGGCTTGCCCCTATAATGCCCTGGTATTCCTCTAAAGGCCCGCCCTTGACATTTATGCCTCCGAGGACTGCCTCTATCTCATCTATGCCGCAGGGCTTGGTAAGATAGTTGTAGCCGCCGAGCTTCATTGTCGTAACTGCGTCAGCGATGGAGCCATATCCAGTGAGGATGACGCAGGCAGTCTCCGGCTGGAGCTTCTTTAAAGCCTTCAAGGCCTCGAGGCCGTTCATGCCCGGCATCATCATGTCAATGATCGCCGCGTCAAATGGCGCCGTGGCCGCAAGCGCAAGCGCCTCCTGTCCGCTAGCGGCTGGCTTCACAACGTGGCCGCGCGCCTCGAGCGCCCTGCAGAGGGTCTTCCTGAAAACGCCGTCGTCGTCAAGGACGAGTATGCGCGCCATCGCCCCCTCCTTGTCCGACAGGCAAAAGAAGCTCTACCCTTGTCCTGCCTGGAGAACTCTCTATCCGTATCTCGCCTTTCAAGTCGCGCATTATGCCGTAGCTTACAGATAGGCCCAGCCCGGTGCCCTTTCCGACCGGCTTTGTGGTGAAGAACGGCTCAAAGACCCTCTTTATGAGCTCCCGCGGTATGCCAGGGCCGTTGTCCTCTACAGTGACGCTTGCAAAGCCGTCCGCAACAGAGGTCGATACCCCTATCTGCCCACTGCCGCTGCCCTCAAGTGCCTCTATGGCGTTCTTCAAAATATTGAAGAGGACCTGCCTGAATCGGTCAGGGTCTGTCTCGATGAGCGGGGCCGACGGGGCAAGGCAAACCGTTATCTCGACCTCCTCGCCGTACTTGCCCTTCCTCAAGAGCTCCAGGGACTTTGATACGAGGGCGTTCAGGTCAACGGGCTCTTTTCGCACAAGGCCGCTCTTCGAGAAGCCCAGGAGGTCGTTTATTATGCCCCTGCACCTGTCAATCTCGCCGCGCATGTCAGAGAGGTACTCGCTTATTATCTCGCCTTTCTCTGCCCCGGGCTCCTTCATGACGCGCTCAATTTCTGCGGAGAGGATGGAGATGGTGCCCAGGGGCGTGTTGAGCTCATGCGCTATGCCTGCCGCAAGCTGGCCTATTGCGGCCATCTTCTCGACCTTTTCCATGAGCTCTTCATGCTTTATCTTTATGAGCCCCTTGTCAGTGACGTCCATTATTATCTCTAGGACGCTCCCTGGCCTGCTCTCCCTGTCCAGGACAGGGACTGCTATTACCTCGAGCTTTCTGGGCGCGCCTCCGGCGTCGAGCGAGAACTCGTAATGGGCCGGGGCTGTTAGCTCCATTGCCCTGCCAGTAGGGCATATCTGGCAGAACTCAGCCCCGTGCTGCTCGATCCTGTAGCAGGCCCTTCTCCTGCCAACGCCAGGCCCGAACCAGGCTTCAGCCCTCCGGTTCATCCATTGTATCCGGTGGCCGCAGTCTATGTACAGCACAGCGGCATCCAGGCTGTCGAGTATATCCCCGATGTCCATGATGCTGAAATTATACTCTGAAAAAACACCTGTTCACAAGGGAGTTTAAAGGCCTTTCTTGAATTATGGGCCCCAGGCGATATGCTCTATCTATAGATAAAGGAGGTCTAACATTATGGCTTATCTTCTTTTCGAGCATGAAATCGAGGACTTCGACAGGTGGAAGCCTGTCTATGACGGACACGAACCATCGAGAAAAAGGGCGGGCTTAAGGGAGGTGCTCCTCCTTCAGAGCAGCGAAAACCCGAGGTTTGTCGTGCTGCTCTTCGAGGTGGAGGACATTAAACGGGCCAGGGACTTTCTCGACTCCGACGACATCAGGGATGCGATGAAGAGGGCGGGCGTTGTCGGGAAGCCTGTGATCAACTTCCTCAACAAGGCCCAGATGCGTAAGGCCGCGTAAACTCAAAGGCCTTCAGAACGAACGCTTGAGTCCCTGTATTGTCCGGCTTACCCGTGCGAGCTCGGGGCTGCTTTTAGCTATTGAGCTGCCGAGGAACTCATCGTAATGGTAGAGGGCCTCTTTAGACTGGCCCGTCTTCATGAGGGCATCTGCTATCCTCAAGTGCGCCTCGGCATCAAAGGGGTTCAGGCGTATGGCGGCCCGGTATTCGCTGATAGCCTCCTCGGGCATATCCATCTTTAGGTATGCGTTCCCCAGGAGAAAGCGGGTATCTGCCCTGTCTGGCTTTATATCGGTAGCCGCCTTGAGTTCTTCGGCAGCCCTCGCGTATAGGCCCTTTGCCAGGAGGAGCGTCCCGAAGTTGTGGCGCGCCTCGCCTGAGCGCGGGTCCAACTCTATCGCCCTTGTGAATTCCTCTTCGGCCTGATCGAGCCTGCCAGAGAGGTAATGGATGTTGCCGAGATTGATATGTCCGAGTACATAATCGGGCCTGAGCCTCAATGCAGCCAGGTACTCCTTCTCCGCTATGTCGAGCTTTCCGGCAGCCAGATATATGTTCCCGATGTGGTTATGGGCCTCCACATGCCGAGGGTCGAGGCGCAGCACC
>CAZDUP010000214.1:0-4657 GCA_964508625.1 uncultured Thermodesulfobacteriota bacterium | reverse complement strand
CTAAAAGAAGATGACCAAAGGGAAAGAGGAAGAGAGGATGTTCAAGAAACTCAAAGCCGGCTTCGAGAGCCTCAAGGCAGGCCTCGCGAGGACCCATAACGCCATAATGGGCAGCGTGGAGGCCGCGTTCACCGGCAAATCCAGGGAGGATATACTCGAGGCGCTCGAGGAGTCCCTTATCCTTTCGGACGTCGGCGTTAAGGCTTCGAGCGAAATCGTCGATAAGCTGAGGGAAGAGCTCGCTGGAAAGGACGAAGAGCGGCTCAAAACGCTCCTCAAGGAGTCCATATACGACATACTCAAAAAGGTAGAAAGGCCGCTTGAGGTCACTTCGAGCCCGTTCGTCATAATGGTGCTTGGCGTGAACGGCGTGGGCAAGACGACCACGATCGGCAAGCTCGCTGCGAGGTATTCGCAGTCAGGCAAGTCCGTGATATTAGCCGCCGGAGACACGTTCAGGGCAGCCGCCATAGAGCAGCTCGAGGGCTGGGGCCAGCGCACGGGCTGCCCTGTCATAAGGCAGTCTCAGGGCGGAGACCCGGGGGCAGTCGTCTACGACGCGATGAAGGCAGCGCTATCGAGGAGAACGGACATCATCATCCTCGATACCGCGGGCAGGCTCCATACCAAGGTCAACCTCATGGAGGAATTGAAGAAGGTCAAAAAGGTGGCCTCCCGCGAGCTTCCGGGCGCGCCCCATGAGAACCTCCTTGTGCTCGACGCCTCTACCGGCCAGAACGCCATAAACCAGGCAAGGCTCTTCAACGAGGCCGTCGGTGTAACTGGCATAGCGCTCACCAAGCTCGACGGCACTGCCAAGGGCGGCATAATAGTCGCCATAGCGAGGGAGCTCGGCATCCCGATAAGGTATGTCGGGGTCGGCGAGACCGTGGAGGACCTGAAGGAATTCGACGCCAGGGAGTTCGTAGAGGCGCTCATATAACAAGTTTTGAGGGAGGCAGGGCATTTTGGAGGAGAGGCTCAAGGTCTTTTACGATCTCTACGAGAGGCGCAAGAGCGTAAGGGAATATGACGGCAGGCCCGTTGAGCCGGAGAAGATAGAGCGTCTCCTTACAACTCTCAACAGGGCGCAGAGCGCGGCAAACCGCCAGCCCTGGCACTTCATCGTGCTATCAAATGACGGCGAAAGGGAGAGGATAAAAGACCTTTTCACCAAAGAAGGGTTCAAGGGGGCGCCTCTCCTCATAGTCGCGTGCGCAGACCCGGCCCAAGCCTGGATAAGGAAGACCGACAAGGTCAACTACGCCTGGGTGGACGTCACGATAGCCGTCACAGAGATGATAGGAGCGGCGACTGCCGAAGGGCTCGGCGCATGCTGGATAGCGGCCGTAGACGCCGCAGCGGTCAAGGCGAGGCTCGGCGTCCCTGATAATATCGAACTGGTTGCGGTCATTGCCCTGGGCTATCCCAGGGAAGAACTGAAAAAAGAGGACAAGCCCAGGAAAGCCCTCGCGGAGATAATCCATTATGGCAGATGGTAAGAAGACCGAAGACCAGTACGTGCTCCTGAGATCCAACAGGAGGAAGAACCTCCGAAAGCAGCTCCTTGTCCTCAAGATCAGGGGCGAGGACAAGCGAGGGGTCTTCTTCGGCTATGCCAAGACCATAAGCAGGGGCGGCATGTTCATAGCGTCCGTCAACCCCAAGAAGGTAGGCGAGGAGTTCGACATCTCGTTCAGCATAGACGACCTCAAGATGGACCTCAAATGCAGATGCGTGGTGGTCTGGTCCCGCGAGTATGACTCGCTTACAAAGCAGGAGCCGGGCATGGGCATCAGGTTCATCGACCTCGACCCGGAGACCGTCGAGAAGATAGACGAGTGGATCAGTAAGGGTTAGACGGTTTTCATCCTGAAATGAAAAGAGGCGGGCAGCTTGATCTGCCCGCTTCTTTATTTTGTCTCCTTAGGGTCTAGTACCCCACAGCTTGCCGCAGGTAGGTTCATTTAAAGATTCAGCTCAGCCCTTTACGCTCCAGGTGGTGCCTTTGGCAGTGTCCTCGAGGACTATGCCTTTGTCCAGGAGCTCTTTCCTGATGGCGTCGGCGCGGGCAAAGTCCTTGCCCTTCCGGGCGCCGTTCCTCTCCGCGATAAGCCTCTCTATCTCTTCAGGCGGGAGCGCCGCCCTCGAGTTCCTGTCCCTGAAGTACTCCTCTGGCTTCCTGTTGAAAATACCCAGGAACCGCGCAGCCTCCCTTATGATGGCAAGAGAGGAGGATATCTCCTCCCATACGCCCTTGCGCACTCCGGACGCCTTTGCCTCGTCCATTGCCTTGTTCATGCGGGTTATTTCCTTGAATAGGTTGCCTATGACCTCGGCAGTGTTGAAGTCGTCGTCCATGGGCTTGAAGGCTTCAAGAAGCCTGTCCTCCACGCAGTGCACGCAGACCTCGGCCTCGAGCACCGTGGGGTACTCTTCGATGGCCCTCTGAAGGGTCTTGTAGAACCGCTCGACCGCTGATTCGGCCTCGCGGAGCGATTCGGCAGTGTAGTCTATTGGCGAGCGGTAGTGGCTCGATAGCAGGAACAGCCTGATGGCCTCTGCCGTATGCTCATTGAGCGCGTCCCTGATATTCAGGATGTTGCCGAGGGATTTGCTCATCTTCTCTTTTTCGATGTTTACGAAGCCGTTGTGCAGCCAGTGCCTTACGTATGGCGTCCTGCCCGTTGCTGCCTCGCTCTGCGCTATCTCGTTTTCGTGGTGCGGAAAGATGAGGTCCTTGCCGCCGCCGTGTATGTCTATTGAGTCCCCGAGCCATTCCATTACCATTGCGCTGCACTCGATATGCCAGCCCGGCCTGCCCGCGCCCCAGGGGCTATCCCAAGAGGGCTCGCCCGGCTTGCTTGCCTTCCAGAGGGCGAAGTCAAGGGGATCGGCCTTGCGTTCGTCCACCTCGACCCTTGCGCCTGATTCGAGCTCGTCTATGTTCTTGCCGGAGAGCTTGCCGTAGTCCTTCTTCTTCCTTACGGAGTAGTAGACGTCGCCATCGACCGCATAGGCATAGCCGTTCTCGATGAGCCTCTTCGTGACCTCGATTATCTTGCCGATGCTCTCTGTTGCCTTTGGCCTGATGTCAGGCAGGCCCACGTTCAGGGCGGCCATGTCCTCGTCAAAGGCCTTGATGTATCTTTCGGCGATGACCTCTGAGGTGGTGCCTTCCTGGCTCGCCTTCTTTATTATCTTGTCGTCAACGTCAGTGTAGTTGCGGGCGTACTTGACCTCAAAGCCCCTGTAGCGGAGGTACTTCTGTATGGCGTCGAAGGATACCGCGCTCCTGGCATGGCCTATGTGGCTCAAGTCATATACCGTCGGGCCGCATACGTACATGGTGACCTTGCCCGGCACAGCCGGATTAAAGTCTTCCCTTGTTTTTGTAAGGGAGTTGAACAATTTTATACCCATTGTATAAGCCTCTCGCTAAGGTTTACTCGAACCTTCTGAGCCTCTTTATCGACTCATCCCTGCCCAGTAGCTTCAGCACGTTCGCAAGCTCCACTCCCTCGTGCGCGCCGGTCAGGGCGAGGCGTAAAGGCATGAGGAGCCTCCTGCCCTTCTCGCCAGTCTGCGCCTTTACCGCCTCTACTATCTCCCTGTAGGAATCTTCATTCAGCTCCAGAGCCGCTTCGATTGCAATTCGGAATGCCTTGACGACCTTCCTGGCGTGCTCCGCGTCAAGCTCTGCAAGCTCCGCTGCCCCTGGCGCAGGCTCTTTTATGAAGGGCCTTGCAAGCGTCTCGAGCTCTTTCAGGGTAGAGGCGTTACCCTTTAGCGCGTCTACAAGGCGAACGGCGTCAGTACCCAGGCCAATGAGGGCAGCAAGCTCTTCCGGGCTTCTCTTCTGTATCGCCTCTTTATTCAAGGACTTGAGCCTGCCTTCATCAAAGGCAGATGCTGATTTGGAGAGCTTCTCTATTGAGAAAGTTTCGACCAGCTCGCCTAGTCCCATAAGCCCTTCGCCGGGGTTCCAGCCGAGCCTCGCGACAGCGTTGATTATCGCCTCCGGAAGATACCCCTCATCGCGCAGGCCCTTTAATGAGAACTCGCCGTGGCGTTTGCTCAAAGGCGTCCTGTCAGGCCCAATCACGAGCGGCACGTGGCTGAAGATGGGCGTCTTCAAGCCAAGCGCTTCGAAGAGCATCACCTGCCTGGGCGTATTTGATATATGGTCGTCGCCCCGTATGACGTGGCTTACTGCCATGGCCGCATCGTCAATGACAACTGCAAAGTTGTATGCGGCTATATTGTCAGAGCCCATTATGACGAAGTCGCCTATGGTGCGGCTGTCAAAGCTAAGAAGGCCGTGCACGCTGTCCATGAAGAGGACTTCTTTTTTGGGCACCTTGAAGCGGATCACGCTTGAAACGCCAGAGGGCGCGTCTTCAGGCTTCAGATGAGCGCACCTGCCGTCATAGCGTGACGGCTTTCCTGCGGCTGCCTGGGCCGCCTTCAACTCTTCAAGGCGTTCCTTTGTGCAGTAGCACCTGTACGCCTTGCCCTCGCCCGCCCGCACCGCTCCCATGACTCCTCCCACCCCCTTCGCCGAGCACGGCTTGATTGCCCAACTGGTACCCGCCCTGGCGCACGAAGGCAACGAGGTCCCCCCCCCCCTCCAGAATCACTCGATCCCCGCCCTGCT
>CAZDUP010000213.1:0-4664 GCA_964508625.1 uncultured Thermodesulfobacteriota bacterium | reverse complement strand
GCCATAATCGCGCCCAGGATACACAACAGGAAGCCCGCAGAAGAGCCGGTTGAGACATTGGAGTTCACGAGCCCGAAGGGCTCGTTCACGCTGCCGCCCCTGACTCTCCTCGACCCTGTGCCCAAGAAAAACACCTCGGTCGATGACAAGGCGCTCCTTGAGAACTCAAAGGTGCTGGAGAAGAAGCTCCAGGACTTCGGTATAGACGGCCGCGTGCTCGAGGTCAGGCCCGGCCCTGTCGTCACCATGTACGAGTTCGAGCCAGCCCCAGGCGTCAAGGTCGGCAGGATAACGAACCTCTCGGACGACCTCGCCCTTGCCATGAGGGCCATGTCAATACGCATAATCGCGCCAATACCCGGCAAGGCGGTCGTGGGCATAGAGGTGCCGAACCAGACCAGGGACACGATACTGCTCCGCGAGATGATGGAGTGCCCGGCATTCGCGAAGAGCCGCTCGCGCCTTTCGCTCGCGCTCGGCAAGGACATATCCGGCAGCCCGCATGTGGCTGACCTCGCGAGGATGCCCCACCTGCTCGTCGCGGGCGCGACAGGCACCGGCAAGAGCGTATCCGTTAACGCGATGATACTGAGCGTCCTTTTCAAGGCTACCCCGGAGGACGTGCGCTTTCTGATGGTGGACCCGAAGATGCTCGAGCTTTCAGCTTATGAAGGCATACCGCACCTCATAACCCCTGTCATAACAGACCCCAAGAAGGCTGCCGGGGCCTTACGCTGCATAGTCTCGGAGATGGGCAAGCGCTACAAGCTCATGGCAGAGAAGGGCGCCAAGAACATAGAGAAGTACAACCAGATGGTCGATGATGGCGGAAGGCCGGACGAGAAGAAGCTCCCCTTCATCGTCGTCATAATAGACGAACTCGCGGATCTAATGATGACATCCGGCAAGGACGTGGAGGAATGCCTGGTAAGGCTCTCTCAAATGGCAAGGGCATCCGGCATACACCTCATGATAGCCACGCAGAGACCTTCTGTCGACGTGGTAACAGGCCTCATCAAGACCAACTTCCCGGCAAGGATAGCCTTCCAGCTCCCGTCGAGGACAGACTCGCGCACGATATTGGACGCAGGCGGCGCCGAGACGCTCCTCGGACAGGGAGACATGCTATTCCTGCCGCCCGGCACATCAAAGCTCCAGAGGCTCCACGGCGCGTACGTATCAGAGGCTGAGATAAAGAAGGTCACTGATTTCTGGAAGAAGCAGGGCGCGCCAGCCTATGAGGACCTTGCCATAGAGGAGAACGAGCAGGCACTAATCGATGAGGACGCGGACCTGGGCGAGGAGTTCCTGAGGAGGTACGACGAGGCCGTGGCGCTCGCTGCCACGCTCGAGATGATATCGACCTCGTACATCCAGCGCAGGTTCAGGATAGGCTACAATACCGCGGCCAGGATAATCGAGAAGATGGAGAAGGAGGGCGTTGTCGGCCCTGCTCAGGGCAGCCGCCCCCGCGAGGTTCTCCTGAGGAAGCCGGTTTAATTTTCTGCTATATTGATTCTATGAGAAAAATAATCTTCTTCATACTGGCCCTGCTCCTGCTCGCGCCCGGCCTCGCCACTGCCGACGAAGTCGCCGAGATAGTCGCGAAGCTCCAGAAGGGCTACGAGTCCATATCCACTGTGACGGCGTCATTTACTCAGGAGACGTCGTCGAAGGGCGGCATCAAGCCGGCTCAGGTCTCGAAGGGCAAGGTCTGGCTCAAGAAGCCGGGCAAGATGCGCTGGGAGTACAGCCAGCCCGAGGGCGACCTCATAGTGAGCGACGGCAGGAAGATATGGGTCTATCAGCCTGACCTGAACCAGGCCATAGAAAAAGAGGTCGACAGGGGCGCGAGCAGCCTTACTACCGACTTTCTCTCGGGCATAGGCGACATAACAAAGGACTTTCACGTCTCCCTCGCATCGTCCGAGGGCGACACCTACAGGCTCGCGCTCGTGCCCATGGAACAGCAGCCGAACATCAGGAAGCTCACCCTTGAAATAGACAAGGCGAGTTTCGTCATAAAGAAGACGACCGTGTCAGACCATTTCGGCAACGTGACCAAGGTAGAACTCAAGGACATAAAGACCAACGTTTCAGTACAGGACAAGCTCTTCAGATTCACCGCGCCCAGGGGCGCGCAGGTGGTCAGGCCTTAGCGGGCCCTTCTCTTCAGGCAGAAAATTACGAACGGAGGTTTGCTAATGCCGTCATTCGACATCGTCTCCAAGACAGACGTACAGGAAGTGGACAACGCGGTAAACCAGGCGATAAAGGAGATGCAGCAGCGCTACGACTTCAAGGGCACCAAGAGCGAGATCAAGTGGGAGAAAAAGGAAGAGATAACGGTCCTGGCCGATGACGACGGCAAACTCCGCAGCGTCAACGACATACTCCAGACCAAGCTCGTAAAGCGCGGCGTGTCGCTAAAATCCCTCGACTACGGCAAGGAAGAGGACGCCTCCGGCGGCATGAAGAGGCAGGTCATAAAGATACGCCAGGGCATACCCTCTGACAAGGCCAAGGAGATAACAAAGCTCGTAAAGGATTTGAAGCTCAAGGTCCAGACACAGATAATGGACGACATGATCAGGGTCACTGGCAAGAAGATAGACGACCTGCAGGAGTCCATTCAGGCCCTCAAGGAAAAAGACCTAGGCATCAGCCTCCAGTTCGTCAACATGAGGTCCTGAAGAATTGGCAGATGGCTGGATAGAGATACGGGCCACAGGGCCTGCGGGCTCAAAGGACGCGGCCTCTGCCGCGTTCATCTCAGCCGGAAGCCCGGGAGTGCTCGAGGAGAACGATAAAGACGCGGCAGGCTCTCTCGTATCATACAGCCTCTGGGAGGATGAGACAGCCGAAGAGGATGATAAAAGGGAGCGAGTAACGCTCAGGGCCTACCTGCCCCTCGGAGAGGAACGGAAGCTAAAGGCGATAAGGGCAGGTCTCGGCAGGATCGGCTGGAAGCTCTCGACCTCTACTCTCAAGGAGACCGACTGGTCAGAGAAGTGGAAAAAAGGCTTGAAACCAATACGCGTCACCTACAAGGGCGCGTCGGTCGTCATAAGACCCACCTGGAAGAAGTCCTCTAAAAGACCCGGCGAAAAAGTAATAGAGATAGACCCTGGCATGGCCTTTGGCACCGGCGGGCACGCAACGACAAAGATGTGCCTCAGGGCCATACTGCGGCTGGTCAAGGACAAGAAGCTGCCGCCTGCCCCTGACATCCTCGACGTGGGCACAGGCACCGGCGTCCTTGCCATAGCGGCAATGAAGCTGGGCTTCAAAAAGGCCGTGGGCATCGACATAGACAGGGTCGCCGTGGATGTCGCGAAGAAGAACGCGAAAGAGAACAAGGCCAGGGTCGCCCTTAGCGACAGGCCTGTCGAGTCGATAAAGGGACGCTTCTCTCTTGTCGCAGCGAACATACTCGCCGGAGAACTCATAAGGCTCTCCCATCCCATCAGGGACCGGATAAGGTCAGGCGGCTGGCTCATACTCTCCGGCATACTCTCAAAAGAATCCGAAACAGTCATTGACGCCTACACAATGAGAGGCCTCACGTTCAAACACGCATACAGGACAGGCGAGTGGGTCGCTCTCATCTTCCAGAATCCCGTCAAAGAGCGCGGCAGATGAGACGCTTTTTCAAGGAGGGGCTCTCGCGGGACGCAAGAGAGGTCGAGCTTGACGGAGAGGAGTTCCATCACCTCAAGAAGGTCTTGAGGCTCTCTGCCAATGACCCTGTGACCCTCTTCAACGGCATTGGGCTTGTCCTCTCCGGCCGCGTAGAGACTATCGGCAAGAGCTCCGCAAGGATTGCCGTCACTGGCAGGGAAGAGGCCGGGCAGGAAAGTCCTGTGAAGATCGTCCTTCTGCAGGCGCTGCTCAAGGGCGACCGTCCTGACTTCATAGTCCAGAAGGCGACGGAACTTGGCGCTGCCGGAGTATATTTCTATCTCACTCCCCGGACAGTGCCAAAGGTCGATTCAGAGGCCGCTGAAAAGAAATTCGCCAGATGGAGAAAGATCGCTATCGAGGCGGCAAAGCAGTGCGGGCGGGACGTGCTGCCTGAGATAAGACTCGCGAAGGATTTGAGGGAGGCCACTTCCGGACACCAGGGCTTGAAGCTCCAGCTATGGGAAAAGGATGGCGGCGTCAGCATAAAAGAGGCTCTCTCTGGAGCGCATGAAACGGTAGCTCTGCTCGTAGGGCCTGAGGGCGGCTTGAGCACGGATGAATCAGCAGAGGCCGAAAAAGCAGGCTTTACACGCGTGAGCTTCGGGCCGCGCATACTCCGTGCCGAGACAGCGGCCATAGCCGCCATCTCGGTCGTGCAGCACGCGCTGGGCGACCTTTATTGAATACAGAACTGCCCTGAAGCCGGAACAAATTGACTTGACAATATGACAGGTTAATATTATTTTATCTGCTTCATATTTTATCGGCCAGGTAGCTCAGTTGGTAGAGCAGGGGACTGAAAATCCCCGTGTCGGGGGTTCAACTCCCTCCCTGGCCACCATGTAAATCAAGGGGTTATGCGGTTCCGCATAACCCCTTTTTCATTAACCCCCACCCGGTCCTCCCTAAAGTTTTCAGAAAAAAACGCCGAACTTATCTTGATATCAAATCAAAGGAGGCCGTGCATATGAGCCTGTTAT
>CAZDUP010000212.1:0-4671 GCA_964508625.1 uncultured Thermodesulfobacteriota bacterium | reverse complement strand
AGCAAACCCCACGGGCGCGCCAGTGGCCTTCTGCACCTGGGCCTCGTCAGCCATCTTGACCCACGCCGCGCCTGTCACGTTCTTGAGCTTGAACTCGTTTATCTGGTGGTCTCCCCTCACGAGGGCAGCCACAAGCCCCTTGTCAGTCTCGTAGATGAGGGTCTTTATCATGCGCTCTGGGGTTGTCTTGAGAAATCGGCTGACCTCTTCTATTGTCTTCATTCCTGGCGTAGAGACCCGCTCTACCGGCATCTCGCCGGAGGGCTTCACTGCCTCAGGCTCCCTGACCTCGGCCCTTTCGATGTTGGCCGCGTATGTGCATCCGGTGCAGCTCGCTATGGCGTCCTCTCCGCTCTCGGCCAGCACCATGAACTCGTGAGAGAACCTGCCGCCTATGGCGCCTGTCTCAGCCTCGACAGCCCTGAACGCAAGGCCGCACCTCTCAAATATGCGCGTATATGCCCTGTACATGTTCTCATACTCTGCGTCCAGGCTCTCGGCAGTCGCGTGGAAGGAGTACGCGTCCTTCATCACGAACTCCCTGCCCCTCATGAGGCCGAACCTCGGGCGTATCTCGTCCCTGAACTTGGTCTGTATCTGGTAGAGGTTTATGGGCAGTTCCCTGTAGGACCTGACCTCCCGTCTGACCATGTCAGTGACGACCTCCTCGTGCGTTGGGCCCAGGCAGAACTCCCTGTCGTGCCTGTCCCGTATGCGAAGGAGCTCCTTTCCGTACTCGTCCCACCTGCCGCTCTCCTGCCACAGCTCTGCCGGGATGACAACGGGCATCGACACCTCCTGAGCCCCTGCCCTGTCCATCTCTTCCCTGACTATCCTCTCGACGTTGCGCACGGCCCGCAGGCCCAGCGGCAGCAGCGTGTATATCCCGGCCGCGACCTTTCTTATCATCCCGGCCCTCATCATGAGCTTCTGGCTTATGACCTCCGCGTCTGACGGGGACTCTTTTAAAGTTGGCAGCAGCATCCTTGAATAGCGCATCGTCGATTCTCTCCGGATTTTCTTGATATTGTTGTGATGCCAATTTCCAGGCTGCTCAAAAAGGTTCAGATGCAAGGCGTCGAGGAGAGAGGAGTGAGTCGTACTCTTCACGTACGTCGCAACGACGAGCGACGATGACAACGCCGCAGATGGGCCTTTTTCAGCAGCCTGCTAAAAGAAAGGCCGGGGCATCCCGGCCTTTCTGAATCAAAAACATAAGAACTGGACTTACAGCATACCCTCATTCACCGTTATCTCGGATTTCTCGCGCAGCCCGTTGAGCCACTTTGAGAGCACCTCGTCTTCCCTCTCGGCAACGAGGCGCGACCGGATGTCTTCTTTCCTCATCTCGAACCCGGCCTCCTGTGCCTCTTTCACGCCCGAGAACTTGAGGACATAGTGCCTGCCGTTCTGGGAAAGTACCTCGGCGAAGTAGGGGGCCTTCTCTTCGAGAGAGAAGATGCCCTCCTTGTCGCCCACGAATATGCCCGTGCGCGGCATGAAGCCGTCCACCCTGCCGAAAAAGCCGGTCGAATCAACCCTGAGCTTCTCAGCCGCGGCGACCTTTGCCATCTCCTCGCCGTTTTTTAGCCTCTCGAGTATCTGCTGGGCCTTTGTCTTCGCGTCTATTTCGGCCCTATCAAGGGCTATCTTGTCCTTTACTTTGCTTTCTACTTCGGTGAAGTCAGGCACGTGAGCGTCCTTCCTGTCCACCACGCGCAGGAGCCATGCCCCGTCGTCCGTATCTATTATCCTCGAGCCCTGCCCTGGCGCGAGGGAAAAGAGCGCAAGCGAGAGGTCCTGGTTCCTCGCGAGCTCCTCTTTCTGGTCGTTCTCAGAGAAGTAGCCGGTCAGAGAAGCCTTTATGCCCTTCTCCGAAGAGGCCGCCTTCCTGAGCTCATCGTCGGATTTCGCCTGGCTCACCTTTGAGTCGAGCTTCATGAGGGCTTCCCTCGCGAGGCTCACGGATTTCTGTGCCGCAAGCGCCTCTCTTATCGAGGGCTCGGCCTCGGATACCGGCAGGAAGCCCGCATCCTTCTTGTCCTCTACCTTCAGGACGTGGAAGCCGAACTCTGTCTCAATAACGCCGCTGACCTCGTTCTTGTTGAGCGCGAACGCGGCGTCCTCGAATGCCTTTATCATCACGCCTTTCTGGAACCAGCCGAGCTCGCCGCCCTGCTTCGCGCTTCCAGGGTCTTGAGAGACCTGCTTCGCGAGCGCCGGGAAATCAGCGCCGGACTTTACCTTCTTCAAGACCTCCTCGGCCTTTGCCTTTGCGTCTGCCTTTGCCTTGTCCTTGTCAGCGGCCTTCGCATCCGGCCTTATGAGTATGTGCCTGGCCTTCACGGCAGCCGGGGCCTCGAACTGCCGCTTGTTCTTCTCGTAATATTCCTTTATCTCGGCCTCTGTCACCGCGGCCTTGCCTGAAAAATCGCCGTACCTCGCAAAGGCGTAGAAGGCCTTTACCTTCAAGGGGGCCATGAAATCAGAGGCGTTCTTCTTTAGGTACTCCTTTGCCTCTTCGTCGGTCACCTTGACGTCACCCTTCATCGCGGCGCTGTCAACTGCTATGTACTTGAGGTCTACCTTCCTGTTCTCCTCGAAGTACCTCTTGCGAACCTCGTCTTCTGATACGGCTACGTCCTTCAATATCTCGGCCCTTATCTTGGCCGTTATGATGTCGGCCTCCACGCTCTTCTCGAACTCAGCCGGATTGAGCCTGTTCGAGCTCAGGACCTTGAAGTAGAGGTCCTTGTCAAAGGAGCCGTTGTTGCTGAAGGCGGGCATGGCCCTAATGGCGTCCTGGACCTCTTTTTCGCTCGCCTCGATGCCGCGCGAGCCTGCCTCCTTGAGTGCGAGTATCCTGTTTATGAGTATGTCTATCGATTTGCGCTTTATGTCGAGCTTCTGGACCATCTCCTCTGTAAACTGGTCCTTGAAAGTCTCCCTGTAAAAATCAACCTGCCTCTTGTAGAGGTTTGCGTACTCCCTCTGCGTTATGGGCTCTCCGTCCACGGTAGCGACGACGCCGGGGTCGTTGCCCCCGTTGCCGCTGGGCCCCACGCCCCAGAATATGAAGACGATTATGATTGCGGCGAAAGCCACGAGAATTATGGCGGAATTGCGCCGTTTCCTTATGCCCTCGAGCATTTATGCCTCCTGAAATGCCGGGTTGTAATCCCGGTCACTGAATTGTTTCACTCAAACAGTCATCATAATGAAATTTGTAGATAAATTCAACTTTTTTCCTTGCCAAGCCGAAATGATTTCTGTTACTATTTTTTAAATCAGGTTTTTATACCAAAGGAGTATGGGAGCAAGATGCTAAATTATCTTCTGGGTCTTTTCTCGAATGACCTCGCCATCGACCTGGGCACTGCCAGCACCCTCATCTACGTCAAGGGCAAGGGCATTGTCTGCAACGAGCCTTCAGTCGTAGCCGTCAAGAAGGACGGCAAGGGAAAACGCGTGCTTGCCGTTGGCAGGGAGGCAAAGGCCATGCTGGGCCGCACGCCAGGCAACATCGCGGCAATAAGGCCGTTGAAGGACGGCGTCATCGCGGACTTCGAGGTCACCGAGGAGATGCTCAAGTACTTCATCGCCAAGGTCCATAACAGAAGGCTCCTCGTGCGCCCCCGCATAATCGTCGGTGTCCCATCGGGCATAACGCAGGTCGAGAAGAGGGCTGTCCGGGAATCGGCCTACTCCGCCGGAGCTGCCGAGGTCTACCTCATCGAAGAGCCCATGGCAGCGGCCATAGGCGCGGGCCTCCCCATAACAGAGCCCTCGGGGAACATGATAGTCGATATCGGCGGCGGCACCTCCGAGATAGCCGTCATCTCGCTGGCCGGCATAGTCCAGTCAAAGTCCATCCGCATCGGCGGGGATAAGCTCGACGAGGTCATCGTCCAGTACATAAAGAGGAAGTACAACCTCTCCATAGGCACCGGAGTAGCCGAGATGATAAAGATGTCGCTCGGCCTGCCCATGCCCGAAGAGAAGACGCAGACCCTGGAGATAAAGGGCTCGAACCTCATAACAGGCATACCCACTACGCTCGAGATAGAATCCGGCGAGATTAGGGAGGCCCTTAACGAGCCCATCAACGCCCTCATAGAGGCCGTGAAGCACGTGCTCGAGACAACGCCTCCCGAGCTCGCGGCAGACCTCGTTGACAAGGGGATTGTGCTCGCCGGAGGCGGAGCCCTCATAAAGAACCTCGACATCATACTGCGCGAGGAGACACAGCTTCCGGTGACCATTGCCGAAGACCCCCTTACCTGCGTCGTGAAGGGCGCCGGCAAGGTGCTCGATGAGATGAAGCTCCTCCGTGAAGTCACAATACCAAACTGACCTTCGCACGCGGAAAGATTGAATGAGAACTGAGCGGAACCTCTATTCGTTCATCAGGAAAAACCACCTCACGATAGTATCCATTCTCCTGGCGCTTTTTTCCCTGCACCTCGCCCTTACCGGAAAGAAAGAGTTCGAAAGGGGCTATCTCCTCAAGGAGATATTCTCGTACACGCTCGCCCCCGTCGGGAGCGCAACGCTCTCGGTCGAGGACGCGGTAAAGGGCGTCTGGTCCGACTACATAGCGCTCATTGGCGTTAAAGAGGAGAACGACTCTCTCGCCAGGACGGTGCTGGCGCTCCGTGAGGAGAACAACCG
>CAZDUP010000211.1:0-4673 GCA_964508625.1 uncultured Thermodesulfobacteriota bacterium | reverse complement strand
CCCTGGCAGCTGACACGAGGACCATCGTGCCAAAGCTCACATACGGCCGGATAAGTCCTCTGTATAATGGACCCCGTAGAAAACGGGGCCGGAAAGACGCCTTACAGTAGTGACGTTTTTGGCCTAAAACCTTGATATATACAGGTTTTTCAGGAGGTACTCCGGGCAGGCATTTTCCTTGACAGCTGTATGGTCTGCGGGTAAGATATTCGGCATTCCAGTGGAAAAGGATGCCTATGCGAAAGATAGTCTTTATTGAGCCGAACCCGCCGGATTTCCACATCTTTACAAGGATGCCGCTCCCGAGGCTGGGAACAGCGCTCCTGGGCACCAGGCTCAAGGAGCACGGATACGAAGTAAAAAGTTACGTAGAGTCGGTCGGAGAGCTCGACCTCAAGGACGTCCTCACAGCGGACATGGTCGGCATATCGACGATAACGTCCACCTCCTGCCGCTCTTATGAGATAGCGAAGCTCGTCAGGAAGGCCGGCATACCGGTCTTCATCGGCGGCCCGCACGTGACCTACATGCCTGAAGAGGCGCTTGAGTACGCGGATTACGTTGTAAGGGGCGAGGCCGACGACATAATAGTCGATTTTGTGAAGGCCTTGGAGACCGGCAAGGGCCTGGAGAAGATACCCGGCCTCTCGTACATGAAGGACGGACAGGTAAAGCACAACTCCACCGCGCCCTTCTGCAAGGACCTGGACACGATCCCTGCCCCAGACTTCGGCATAATACAGGGGCTCGAGCACGAGGGCGCAAGGCTTACGATCTCGCCGGTGATGACTTCCCGGGGCTGCCCTTACGACTGCAGCTTCTGCTCGGTGACCGGGATGTTCGGACAGAAGTACAGGTTCAGGAGCAAGGAGAAGGTAATAGAGGAGCTCCTCAATGTAAGAAAGTACAACGGCAACTGGGTCTTCTTCTACGACGACAACTTCTGCGCGCACAAGAAGAGGACAAAAGAGCTTCTCTCAACGATGATAGAGAGGAATATAACGCCGAAGTGGACGGCGCAGGTAAGGGTCGAGGTGGCAAAGGACCAGGAGCTTCTGGACCTGATGAAAAAATCGAACTGCCACACGGTCTACATAGGCCTTGAATCGATCAACCCGGAAACGCTCAAGGCCTACAACAAGAAGCAGTCGGTAGAGGACATAACCAACGGCATAAGGACGCTCCACAAGAACGGCATAAGGATACACGGCATGTTCGTCTTCGGCTCTGACCAGGACACGACAGACACCATAGCCGAGACAGTGAAGTTCGCGAAGAAAAACGACCTCGAGTCGGTGCAGTTCCTGATACTCACGCCGCTACCCGGGACGCAGTGCTACAGGGACCTCGACAGGGAGGGCAGGATAATAACAAAGGACTGGAGCCTCTACGACGCGCACCACGTAGTTTACGAGCCCAAGCTCATGAGCTACTACCAGCTCCAGCACGAGACGATGAGGGCCACCAAACAGTTTTACTCGCTCGGGGCAATAGCCAAGAGGGTCGTCCGTTTCGACACCTTCAACGTGGGCGTCAAGGCATACGGCTACAACCTCACGAAGAAGTGGATAAAGAAGAACCAGTACTTCGTCGAGTATACGAAGGCCCTGAGCGAAGCTGGCAAGAGGATAGAGCTGGCGGCAAAGACGACCGCCGATGACGTAAAACAGAAGTTCAGGGAAATAGAGCTCGCGGGCGGCATCCCGGGCCACAAGTTCAACTGAGGCAGACCAGGAGAGAGGTATACATGAAGAGGCTATTCACTACATTCGCGTTCTGCGCCGCGCTCGTTTCAGCGTCGTATGTGCACGCTGACACAGAGCCGCTCGAGCCAGCCGTGGATCCCATACAGGTGGCCCTTCTCCTGACCGCGCCCGTGAATCAGCAGCACGCAAGGACAGCCTCATCTGGCGCGCCGAGCCCCTTCAGCAGCATAAAGGCCTCTTCGGCCCCGGCCATATGCAGCCCCGAGTTTGAGAACAGGCCGGTGTTCTATTCTTATTCCGGCCAGGCCCCTGCAGAGGCGCCGTTGCCGTCCTGCAGCGCGGACGGTCAGATATATTCCGTTGAGCACCCGCTCCCTGCGATCCAGGTCGCAGAGGTGACGCTTGACAGCTCCGTTGCAGACGAAGTTGAACCAGGCCTGCCGGACGTGCCGATAGTCGTAAACAAGAACGTGGAATCGTTCATACGGTACTTCCAGACGAGCGGGCGCAAGTACTTTGAGAAATGGCTCGGCAGGAGCGCCGATTACATGACCATGCTCCAGGGGATACTACGCGAAAACGGCCTGCCCGAGGACCTCTCCTACATAGCATTGATCGAAAGCGGCCTGAACCCTACCGTGAGGTCAAGGGCCAACGCTGTGGGCATGTGGCAGTTCATCAGGGGCACTGCCACGAGGTACGGACTCAGGGTGGACTGGTGGATAGACGAGCGCATGGACCCTGAGAAGGCCACCTATGCCGCTGCCAAGTACTTCAAGAACCTCTACGGCATGTTCGGCTCATGGTACCTCGCGGCCGCAAGTTACAACGCGGGCGAGGGCAGGGTCTCCCGCGCCATCAAGAAGCACGGCACCGAAGACTTCTGGGAGCTCGCGAGCCGCAGGAAGCCGCTCCACAGGGAAACGAGGGAGTACGTTCCCAAGTACCTTGCGGCCCTTACAATCGCCAAGGACCCGGAGCTATACGGCTTCAGCACCATAGAGTTCAGCGATGGCCTGCAGTACGAGAAGGTGAAGGTCTCCCAGGCCACAGACCTGCGCGTAATAGCTGATGCGGCCGGAACGAGCGTCGAGGAGATAAAGAGGCTGAACCCGGAGCTCCTGCGCTGGTTTACGCCCCCGAATTACCCGGACTACCAGATAAAGATACCGGCCGGCTCAACGGAGCAGTACATGGAGAACATGACCAAGCTCCCGCCAGCCAAGAGGATAGCCTTTGTCCAGCACAAGGTAAAACGCGGCGAGACGCTCTCGAAGCTCTCCAAGAAGTACGGCGTTGAGAAGAACGCCATAACCTACCTCAACAACATATCGTCGGCCAAGAAGCTCAGGCCCGGCGCCGTGCTGATGATACCGGTGAGGGCCGACAACTACGCCAAGAAAAAGAGGCACAGCGTGGCCGAGGTCATCACGCACATGAACATACAGAGCTGACATCCATTGTTTTTTGAAGGCGGCATCGCATAGATGCCGCCTTTTTTTATTTCGTTTTTGCGTTTGTCTTTAAACAAATCCGGGCATAAGGCGTAAGCGAGCATAGGGCCGGGGGAAGGGCGCGCGAGCCGAGGCTGTAGGAGCGCGGCCGGCAAGGGCCGCGCGACATAAGGGGCGAGCGCGGAGGATGGGGGGGGGAAGGCGAGCAAGCCTTATGCCAAGGACCGCGCGCAAGCGCGGAAAAAGGTCTTTTGCATAAAAGACCCGTGAATAGCCTCTGATATATAAACTCCCCTCCTCTTCCCCATTTACACCGCCATACTATAATGGTAATCTTTACTTGATATTCTCAAAAAAACAAATCCTCCTGGTGACCTCATGATCACAGTCGAAGAAGCCCTTGATACGATATTGAAAGAGATCCGTCCGCTCGGACTTGAGAGCGTGCCCATAAACTCGGCGCTGGGGCGCGTGCTCGGAGAGGACATTGCTGCCCGCGGCAACAACCCGCCCTGGGACAACTCGGCGATGGACGGCTATGCGTTGAAGGCCGCTGATACGGCCGGGGCAACGCCGGATAAGCCCGCTCGCCTTACGGTCATCTACGACCTGCCGGCAGGACAGACGCCCAGGGGACCGGTTGCCAGAGGCGAGGCTGTCCGCATAATGACAGGCGCGCCCGTGCCTGAAGGCGCGGACGCCGTCGTCATGGTCGAGAGGACCGAGGCTGCTGACGGCTCCGTGCTCGTCAAAACAGCGGCCAGGCCCTGCGACCACATCAGGCGAAGCGGCGAGGACTTCAAGGCCGGAGAGGTGGTCATAAGAAAAGGCTCTCTCGTGCGCCCCGCAGAGGTCAGCATGCTCGCCACCTGCGGCGTGCCATTCGTATTCGTCTACAAGAGGCCCAGGGTAGCCGTAATATCCACCGGAGATGAGCTCTGCGACTTGAATGAGGCCCCGCCGATGGGCAAAATAACCAACTCAAACGGCTATGCCCTTGCCGCGCTAGCAACGGCATCAGGCGCCGAGGCCATCCAGCTCGGAATAGCACGTGACAACAGGGAGAGCCTGAAAGAGAAGCTCGCGCTTGCCATGTCTGCCGACTGCATCGTCTCATCCGGCGGCGTATCCGTTGGTGATTACGACTTTGTAAAAGACGTCTTGAAAGAGCTCGGCTCCTCCATGAAGTTCTGGAAGGTAGCGATAAAGCCCGGAAAGCCCCTTGCCTTCGGCGTTATCGGCGGGAAGCCGGCATTCGGCCTTCCTGGCAACCCGATATCCTCTATGGTCGTATTCGAGCAGTTCGTCAGGCCGTCAATCTTGAAGATGTCAGGCAGGAAGGAGCTCTTCCGCAGGACGTTCGCCGCAAGGCTCACGAAGGATATAAAGATCAAGCCGGGCAGGATGAACTTCCTGCGCGCGGAGCTCAAGGCAGACGCAGCCGGGTTCAGCGTCACGCCGCTTGTCGGCCAGGGCTCGGGCATGATCTCCACCATGGTGAGGGCCAACTCGT
>CAZDUP010000210.1:0-4677 GCA_964508625.1 uncultured Thermodesulfobacteriota bacterium | reverse complement strand
CCCCGGCAAAGCAGCGGTCGAGGTAGCCCTTTATGAAAGCGTTGAAGGCCTCGTCCCCGAGCAGCTCGGGTACGGTACGGCCTATGATTTCAGATTTTTTCCTGCCGTGGGCCCTCAGGTAGGCCTCGCTTACGACCAGGTACTTGTAACCGGTATCAACAATGGATATGTGGTCAGGTGACGGAGAAATGAAGTGCTCGTAAAGATTGAGGAATTCTTGCGGCATAATAGACTCTCCAAAGGTATTCCGAAGGTATTATATCATAAAATGCAACTTATCGTGAACGGGCTTTTTATGGGCCGCTGACAAATAATCAGCTATACTGGAAAACAAATGGCAGAAGACATTTCAAGACTCAGGATAGAAAAACCGGCCAAAGGCAGTGGTTACGGCCAGCGCACCAGGAGATATCTGGTTTGGGGTGCGGTTGCCATCGTGCTCGCCATCTCCATTTTCGTTGCCGCCCGACTCCTCAGCGTGCCGAAGGTCAGGGTCGGGGAGGTATCGCTCACCTATCCTTCTCAGGGCCTTACCGTGCTGAACGCGAGCGGCTATGTCGTGGCAGAGCGCAGGGCAGCGCTCGCGTCCAAGATAACCGGCAGGCTCGTCTGGCTCGGCGTCGAAGAGGGCAACAGGGTCGAGAAGGGGCAGATCATCGCGAGGCTCGAGAACGCCGACCTCTCGGCGACCCTCGACCAGGCGTCAGCAGGTCTGAAGGCTGCCAATGACAACCTCGAAGCCGCAAGGGCGGAGCTCGAGGACTCGAGACAGGACTACGAGCGCAAGAGGGGGCTCCTCGACGGCGGCTTTGTCTCGCAGAGCGTCTATGACATGGCCCAGGCGCGCTTCAAGAAGGCGACTGCAGCCTTCGAGTCTGCCCGGGCACAGGTCAACTCTGCCCAGGCTGCGCTCCGCGGCGCAAGGGCCTCGCTCGGCTACTCCGAGATACGTGCCCCGTTCAGCGGGGTCGTGCTGACCAAGAACGCTGACATAGGCGACATAGTGACGCCAATCGGAGCCTCGGCAGAGGCAAAGGCTGCTGTGGTCACCATAGCGGACATGGACACCCTTCAGGTAGAGGCCGACGTATCCGAGGCGAACATCGGGAAGGTAGCCAAGGGCATGCCGTGCGAGATAGAGCTCGACGCCCTGCCTCTGGAGAGGTTCGCGGGCTTCGTCCACATGATAGTGCCTACTGCAGACAGGACAAAGGCCTCGGTGCTGGTCAAGATACGGTTTTCCGAAAAAGACCAGAGGGTCTTGCCAGAGATGAGCGCCAAGGTCTCTTTCCTTTCAAGGGCCATACTGCCGGAAGAGGCAGCGCCGAGGAGAACAGTCCCCGCAGATGCCATCACAGGCGGCAACGGCGGAAAATTCATCTTTGCAGTCGAGGAGAACAGGGCCAAGAAGGTCCAGGTGACCACGGGCGGCAAGATAGGTGACGCAGTCGAGGTGAGCGGTGTAGAGCCCGGCACCCGGATAATACTATCCCCTCCCAAGGGGCTCGACGACGGCTCGAAGATAGCAGTCCTGGAGGAGTGATGGCCGCCCCTTTCGTGAGCATACGCGGCTTATCCAAGTCCTATGTGCGCGGAAACAGGTCGCTCCCTGTCCTCACGGACATCAACCTCGACATTGCCGAGGGCGAGTTCCTTGCCCTGATGGGGCCGTCCGGCTCCGGGAAGAGCACGCTCCTTAACCTGATAGCCGGTATCGACAGGGCTGACCAGGGGACTATCGAGGTCTCGGGCGTTGACATCGCGGCGCTAACTGAGTCCGGCCTCACGTCATGGCGCTCAGACCACGTCGGATTCATATTCCAGTTCTACAACCTCATCCCTGTCCTCACTGCCCTTGAGAACGTCGAGCTGCCGCTCGTATTGAAAGACATGCCCAGGAAAGAGCGCCGCGAGCGCGCTGCCCTGCTCCTGGGCCTCGTCGGCCTCTCGGAAAGGGTAGACCACTACCCGGCGCAGCTCTCTGGCGGCGAGCAGCAGAGGGTCGCCATAGCGAGGGCAATGGTGACCGACCCGTCCATACTCGTTGCAGACGAACCCACGGGCGACCTTGACAGGGCCTCTGCCGAGGAGGTCTTAAGCCTCATGAGGCGCGTCAACGAGGAGTTCGGCAAGGTCATCATAATGGTCACTCACGACCCTAAAGCAGCGGAAAAGGCGCACGTCATAAGGCACCTTGAAAAGGGGATCCTGAATGCGGCTCCTCATTAAGATGCTCCTTAAGAATGCCTTCCGCCACAGGCTCCGCACCGGCCTCACCATAGCCGGAATGACAATAGCAATACTCGCCTTCGGCATACTGAGGACTGTCGTGGACGCCTGGTATGCCGGGGTCGAGGCCTCCCGCGCCAACAGGCTCGTCACGAGGAACGCCATCTCGCTTACCTTCGAGCTCCCTCTCTCGTATTACGAAAAGATAAGGCAGGTCGACGGCGTAACGAAAGTCTCCTACGGCAACTGGTTCGGCGCCTATTACAAGGAGGAGAAGAACTTCTTCGCCAACTTCGCAATGGAGCCGAGGAGCCACCTCGTCATAGTGACCGAGCTTGTCCTCGACCCTGACGAGAAGGAGGCGTATATAAAAGACCGTAGAGGCGCAATCGCCGGGAGAAAGCTCGCCGAGAGGTTCGGCTGGGAAACAGGCGACCTCGTAACTCTCAAGGGCACCATATTCCCTGGAGACTGGGAGTTCATACTGAAGGGCATATACAGGGGGCGTGACGAGACGGTTGACGAGAGTGCCTTCTTCTTCCACTGGGACTACATGAACGAGACGGTAAGGCAGATGATGCCTGACCGCGCCGACCAGGTGGGCTTCTATATAATCGAGATAACCAGGCCAGAGCTTGCGGCGACAGTATCGCAGAATGTGGACGCTCTCTTCAAAAACTCTCTTGCCGAGACCCTCACCGAGACCGAGCGGGCATTCGCGATGAGCTTCGTCTCGATGACAGAGGCCATAATGATAGCCATACAGCTCGTGTCAATCGTCGTCATCATCATTATCATGGCGGTCGCGGCGAACACGATGATGATGTCCGTCAGAGAGCGCCTCTCGGAGTTCGCGGCCCTTAAAACGCTCGGCTTCGGACGGACACACCTCTCAATACTCATATTCGGCGAGGCCATTGTCATAACCGTACTCGGCGCAGCCCTCGGCATCATCCTCACATTTCCGGCAGCTCATGTCTTCAGGTCCGAGCTTGGCCAGTTCTTTCCGGTCTTCAACGTGAAGCCCTCGACCATCTACCTGGATATAGCCGCTGCCCTCGTGGTCGCGGCCGTGTCCGCGATAATCCCTTCCTACAGGGTGGCTGCGGCCCCGATTACCGCTGCCCTGCGTAGGGTAGCCTGATGGCTATCCCAATCACCTACAGCATACGCTCCCTTGTTACGAGAAGGCTTACCACAGCGCTCACGGCTGGCGGCATGGCATTGGTCGTCTTTGTCTTCGCTGCCACGACCATGCTGGCAGAGGGGCTCGAGAGAACGCTCGTTGAGACCGGCTCGCGAAATAACGCGGTTGTGACGAGAAAGGGCGCACCATCAGAGGTCCAGAGCAGCGTGACAAGGGAGCAGGCATCCATAATCGAATCGATGCCGGGCATAGCCACCGGCCCTGACGGAAAACGCTTCGCGGCAAAGGAGATAGTCGTCCTCATCTCGCTTACAAAGCGCGGCACAGGCAAGCCCTCTAACGTGGTCATCCGTGGCATATCCGCTTCGTCAGCCGCGCTTCGCCCTCAGGTAAGGCTCATCGAGGGGCGCATGCCGAGGCCAGGCACATACGAGATAATAGCCGGAGCCTCCATCGCCAGGAGGTTCGAGGGCGCAAGGCCCGGCGAAACACTCACCTTCGCAACACGGCAGTGGCGGGTCGTCGGCATATTCGACGCCGGAGCGACCGGCTTCTCATCGGAGATATGGGGTGACGCGGACTCTCTAATGCAGGCATTCAGAAGGCCAGTCTATTCGTCCGTCATACTGAGGACCTCAGGCCCGGAAAGTTTCAACCAGATAAAAAGGGCAGTGGAGTCAGACCCGAGGCTTACGCTCGAGGCAAGGAGGGAGACCGACTTCTACGCCGAGCAGTCAAGGGCAATGTCCATATTCCTGCGCATAATGGGCACGAGCCTTACCGTGATCTTCTCGCTCGGCGCAATAATAGGCGCGATGATAACCATGTACTCGGCTGTCGCGAACAGGACCTCTGAGATAGGCACGCTCCGCGCCCTCGGCTTCGGGAGGTCGAGCATCCTCGCGGCCTTCCTCGCGGAATCCCTCATAACAGGGCTCATCGGCGGCGGCGCAGGCCTCTTCCTCGCCTCGTTCCTGCAACTCTTCACCATCTCAACCCTCAACTTCCAGACCTTCTCAGAGCTAGCCTTCTCATTCGAGCTCACCTTGCCAACAGCCCTCAAATCAATATCAGTCGCCCTCATAATGGGCCTCGCAGGCGGCCTCCTTCCGGCCATGAGGGCCTCGCGCATGAAAATAGTAGACGCCCTGCGGGCCGTGTAGGCGAAGGCGCGATTTTTTGAGAGAACCTTTTGTAAAAAGGTTCTCTCAAACTCTCTCCAAAAACTTTCAGTTCTTCCCGTGCTGACCCCCGTTAGTACTTTGGGGGTCAGCACGGGAACTAAAAGTCTTTGAAGGGGG
>CAZDUP010000209.1:0-4690 GCA_964508625.1 uncultured Thermodesulfobacteriota bacterium | reverse complement strand
ACCTGAAGCAGAGCACCTTGAAGATAGATTACAGCCTGGGGAGCAAGAGCGGAAAACCGGCAGCAAGACAGGAGCTGGTAATAAGGAATTTTTAGGTGTAGAATTCAAATCAGGTTTTACTGAGTCAAACGGAGGCGAAAAGGCAGTTATCTCAATTTTTGCCCGTTTTTATCTCAACGCGCTACACAAAAGGCTGGATTTGACAGAAAACAGCGTGTTATTATATCCTGCTGATATGGAAAGCCTCTTCGACATAGACGCGGTCAGATTCAACGACGCTGGCCTTGTCCCTGCCATTGCCCAGGACGCGATGACCTTTGAGGTCTTGATGCTCGCCTGGATGAACAGGGAGGCCCTTGAGAAGACAGTATCGACAGGCAAGGCGCACTACTGGAGCCGTTCGAGAAATAGCCTCTGGCTCAAGGGCGAGACGTCTGGCAATTTCCAGGCGGTCCTTTCAGTCAGATACGACTGTGACGGAGATACGCTTCTCCTGCTTGTCGAGCCAAAGGGCCCTGCCTGCCACACGGGCGAGAGGAGCTGTTTCTACAGGTCACTTGCTGGGGAAAATGTAAAACCCGGCGGCCCTGTCGTGCTCTCAGAGCTTGAAAAAGTGCTTGAAGAGCGCAAGCTCGCTGACCCGTCGAAGTCATATGTGGCGTCGCTCTATCAGAAGGGACTACCGAAGATACTCGAAAAGGTCGAGGAGGAGGCAAAAGAGCTCATAGAGGCGGCCAACGTCAAGGACAACGGAGAGGTCCTCTACGAGTTCTGCGACCTGCTCTTCCACTCCATGGTGCTCCTGAAGCAAAAAGGCATAAAGATGGACGAGGTCTACGACGAGCTGGCGCGCAGGTTCGGAATCTCAGGCATTGCGGAGAAGGAGGCGAGGGCCAAAAAATGAGCGACTGCATATTCTGCAAGATAGCGAGAAAAGAGCTCAAGAGCACGATGGTCCTTGAGACCGAGAAGCTCGTCGCGATAAAGGACATCAACCCGCAGGCGCCCACGCACATACTCGTCATGCCAAAGGCGCATTACTCGACGCTGAACGACTGCGACGACAGGGAGATATTCGCGGACATGCTCGAGGCAGCGAAGAAGATAGCGCGGGATTTAGGCATAGAGAAGCGCGGATACAGGACAGTCATAAACACCAACTCCGAAGGCGGCCAGACCGTATTCCACCTCCATATGCACTTCATGGGTGGAAAGCCGCTTGCCGGACGGATGGGATAGAGAAAGGAACAGGAGGATATACAAAGTATGGCTGAAATACTACCAGGCCCCGTTTGCCACAGCTGCGGCATGCTGATTATGAAGGCCGATGAATTCGGCACCGATGCAAGTCTTGTGACCAACACTTCCTACTGCAAGTACTGCTACTGGAAGGGACAGTTCACTGAGCCGGACCTGACAAAAGAAGAGATGATCTCAAAGCTCGCGGAGGCCATGAAGGTCGGCAAGAATATTACCGACGAACAGGCAAAAGAGATGGCATGGGGCAGGATGAGGCTGCTGAAGAGGTGGAAGGACAAGTAAGTCCTTCTGTCCCCTTTTCTAAAGGGGGACATAGGGGGATTATGGAAAAACATAATCTCCCCTTCCCCTCTTTAGGAAAGAGGGGAAAAAGCCCAGGCGGGTTTAATTTGCAAATTGAACCCGCTTTTTTACCCCCCTATCCCATACCCCTTTTCCTTGAGCGCCTTCAATATGCCCCTTGAATGCTGGTGCCCCTCGACTTCCAATATTATCTCAAGCCTTATTGAATTCACCGGCACATCCACCGCCTCCCTCTGATGTATTACGTGCAGGATGTTGGCCTTCAACGCAGCTATCTCTGCGGTGAGGCGCGCCAGCGACCCCGGCTCGTCGGCGATGATGGTAGTGAGCTTCAGTATCCTGCCCTCGCGCAAGAGCCCCAGCCTTATCACGCGGTCAAGGGTCGTCACGTCTATATTGCCGCCGCTCAAGACGAATACCGCCTTCTTCGTTGCTTTGGGCAGCTTGCCCTCTCTTGCAGCGGCCACCGGCACCGCGCCCGCGCCTTCGACGATGAGCTTCTTTCTCTCAAGGAGCTTTACTATCGCGCCCGCAATCGAGTCCTCGCCCACGTCAACGACCCTGTCGACGTACTTCCGTATCATCTCGAAGGTCTTCTCGCCCACGCGTTTTACCGCTATGCCGTCGGCAATGGTCGGCCTCTGGGCCGCCTCTGTTGGTTTCCCTGCCCTTATCGATTCAACGCACGAGTTGGACGAGGCCGCCTCAACGCCAATGACCGTGAGCTCCGGCATCTCCTCCTTCATTGCCGCTGCTATGCCTGAAATGAGCCCGCCCCCGCCCACGGGCACGACTACAGTGTCCAGGTCAGGCACGGCAGAGAGTATCTCAAGGCCTATGGTCCCCTGCCCTGCCATTATCTGGTAGTCGTCGAATGGGTGGATGAAGGTGAGACCTCTTTGCCCGGCGAGCTCCTTTGCGTGGTAGTAGGCCTCGTAAAAGGTCCTGCCGTGGAAAAGGACCTCGCCGCCGTAGCCCTTTGTGGCGACGAACTTTACGATGGGGGTCGTCTCAGGCATGACTATGAGAGAACTTACACCCAAAAGGGTCGAAGCCCATGCAACACCCTGCGCGTGGTTGCCTGAAGAGGCTGCGATCACGCCTGCCGCCTTCTCCTTTTCAGTCAATGAGGATATCTTGTAGTACGCGCCCCTTGCCTTGAAGGAGCCGGTCTTCTGGAGGTTTTCTAATTTAAGGTATGATTCGAATCCGAAGAGCTTGGAAAGGCTCGATGAGTAGATGACAGGGGTTACGCTTGCGACATTCCTTATCCGTTCGGCGGCTTCCTTGATAAGCTCTTTCATAAGCCCCCGTTGTTTCAGGTCATCTGTGCTACTTGCGGGTTCAGGGTTGCACCCTGAACCCGAATTGTTCGTATATGGCTCTACGAATTTTCAGGTTCAATTTGCAAAATTGAACCCGCTGACAGCTATCTGGATCTCTGCCTTAACGCCTCAAAGAGCGCCACTGCCCCTGCCTGCGCCGCGTTCAATGAGTTGACCTGTCCTGCCATTGGGATTGATACGCAGAAATCGCATCTCTCGCGCACGAGCCTTCTTATGCCCATGCCCTCGCTGCCGATGACGATGGCGAGGTCCCTGTCCAGGTCAGCGCTCCAGACCGTGTCCTTGCAGCCAGCCTCGACGGCCGCGACCCAGACTCCTTCTTCCTTCAGGCGCTCTATTGCCCGCGAGATATTGACCTCTCTGGCTATGCGTGTGTGTTCGGTAGCGCCTGCCGCTGCCTTTACAACGGCCGGGGTCACCTCGCTCGCCCTGTCCTTTGGTATTATTATTCCGTGCACGCCTGCCGCGTTCGCTGTCCGCACAAGCGAGCCGAGGTTCTGCGGGTCCTGTATCGAATCGAGTATCAGAAAAAATGCCTGGCCGCCCTTTTCCTTCCAGAACGCGATGAGGTCTTCTATGTCGTAATACCTGAACTCCTCGTGGAGCACTGCTGCAACGCCCTGGTGCCTGTCAGTGCCTGATATCCTCCTGAGCTCCTCTTCGGGCATGCGGCTGACTTCGATCTTTTTCTCGCGCGCAAGCCTCAGGACCTCGGCAGGGGCCTTGCCAGTTCTCCCCTCTGAAATGAGTATCCTGTCTATGGCGACAGATGCGCGAAGCGCCTCAAGCACCGGGTTCACTCCGTAGACGGTCCTCACAGCCCCTCTTTGGCCGCAGGCGGCGTTGTGAGCGCCTTTATCTTCTCGTCCATGACAGCGGCCTTCTCTCTTTGATTGGACTTACTGTAGAGCTCGCTCAGGTGCCCGTATATCTCGGAGAGGGCGTCTTTCCTCTTTGGCGGCACCGCGTCAGCGGCGTCGAGGAAGCTCTTCTCGGCCTTTCCAAGCTCTCCTGCCCTCATCTGGACCACGCCCAGGGAATCGACGTATATGTAACCGCCATCGGAGAGCCTCACGGCCTCCTCAACGGAGGAGAGCGCTGCCTTCAAGTCGCCCTTTTCCATGTAAAGCCAGCCCATGTTGTTGTAGAACTCGGGCCGGGGCTCGAGCTCTATGGCCCGCTTGTAATTGCGCTCCGCCTTTTTGATGTCCTTCATGCGGAGATAGACGTTGCCGAGCGCGAAGTAGGCCTGGGCCTCCTTCGTGTCTATGACCTGAGCGCTCTCGTACTCGCGGAGCGCAAGCTCGTACTTGCCCTGGCCCTCGTATATCGAGCCGAGCCTCATGTGCTCGTTGAAGGAGAGGGTGTCGGACTCCTTCACCTCCACCATTCCGCATGACTGGATGAACGCGGCTAGAAGTATCACGGCTGCGAGCCTTTTCATTGCGTCCCCCTTTTGGGCCTTAAAAGAAGCGTTGAATAGCCTGTCTTTGACCAGAGCCGTTCAAGCTCCCTGAAGCTGTACGCCTTATCCTTTTCCATTCCAGAATGCGCGAGCATTGCGCCGGGATTGGAGCTTATGCCTGTCGCGACGATGTAATGGCCTACAGGGTAAAAATCATATCCGAGGTTCAGGAACAGGATGAGAGGCTCCCCTTTTTTGACGGCCTCCTTAAGGTCGACGAGGCTGCCCTTGTAATAGCGCGCCTCGAAGCCCCTCTCCTTGGCGTATGATAGCATATCGAGAGGGAGCGTGCCCTTGAGCCTTTCATTGTATACCC
>CAZDUP010000208.1:0-4740 GCA_964508625.1 uncultured Thermodesulfobacteriota bacterium | reverse complement strand
AAGGCGTCGAGGAAGCGAGGAGCGAGTCGTACTCTTCATGTACGTCGCAGCGACGCGCGACGAAGATAACGCAGCAGATCGGCCTTATTTCATGCCTGCTTAATCCGTTTCCAGCTTTACCCTGATCTCGCTCTCAAAAACATCGTCCTTCTCGACGAAGCTCTCTACCTTGCCGAGGTGCTTTGTAAGCTGCTCGGCCACATCCTTGCAGTCCTTGTAGACGCTTGAGTCTATCTCGACCCTGCCGTCCGGGGTTATCTTTATCTTTATCTGCCTGTCCATCGGTTCCCTCCTACCCCTTGAGGACTATCTGTATCTCTCCGGCGGTCTCTGATTCGTTCGCTATCTCGAAATCGAGCGGAAGGTTGTCCTTTATCGACTCGTAGGCGTATATCTGCTTCAACCTGTTAGAGAAGGCGTTCACGACCCTGTTGTCGCCGCCTATCTGGTAGCTGCCGGTCTTCTCTTTGGCGATGTTGATGACATCTCCGTCCCTGTTGACCTCGACCGTATCCTTGCGCTCGTTCGAAACGAAGCTCGTTATCTCGCCCTTTTTCTTCAATTCCTCGAGGGCGCATATGAGGTACTTCTTGCTCTTAAGCTCGGTCTTTATGACTGTATAGAAAGACATTTGGCCACCTCAGCGCACTGGATTTTCCCTGAAGAAGCGATTGAGCCCCTCGCCGTTGATGAGGACCTCTTTCATGAGCTTATCCACGAGAGCGCCCACGAGCTCCTTGTTCTCGGAGACGACCCTGGCGGTCGCCTCCTTGGCCGAATCGAGTATCTTCTGTATGTCCTCGAGAACGTCGCTCCCTGACGTGAGGGCATAGTCCTGGAGGACCATCAGGCTCTTATTCCTCATTATCTCGCCGAAGCCGTACTCTATGACCATCTTCCTTGCGATGCCGGTCGCCTGAATGAGGTCATGCGACGCGCCAACGGTCTTGGAATCTCCGCCTATTATCTCGTCCTCCGCGACCATGCCGCCCAGTATGACGCCTATCTCCTTTTCAAGGTCCTTTTTGGTGTAGGTAGTCCTTATGGCCTCGTCAATGGGAATGAAGGCCGCGTACGGCTTGTAGTTGTCGACGCTTACGAAGGCAGGGGTCCTGTTGAAGTAGAGCTTCATCATTATGGCATGGCCTGCCTCGTGTATGGCGATGTTCCTTTTCTCCGCGTCGGAGAGAGACTCTGCCCTCTGCAGGAAGAGGGACTTGGACGCGGGCCTCGCCCTCTGGTGGCTCCACGCGCGAAGCTCCTCTATCTCTTCTTTTTTAAGGACCGAAAGGGGCGTAATATGGCGTATCGAATGCAGCAGGCCCTCCTGCGTGACGTCGAGCGACAGCAAACCCTCAATGACCTCCTCAATCTGCCTTCCGGTGTTCTCCTCGTGCAGATTATTGAAGGTCGTCACGACCGCGTCCTTTACGGCCTGCTCTATCTCGGCGCCGGTGAAGCCCTGGCTGTTCTGCGATAGCTCCCTGACGTCGAGGCGCGTCAGATTCTGCACCCTTCTTTCGAGGTGTATCCTGAATATCTCTTCCCTCTCCTCCTGGCTCGGGAGGTCCACGAAGAATACCTCGTCGTAGCGCCCCTTTCTCCAGAGCTCCGGAGGCAGGTTCCTCGGCTCGTTGGCCGTCGAGATGACGAATACCGGGTGCTCCTTTTCCTGGAGCCATGTGATGAAGGTGCCGAATACGCGGAGCTGCGTTCCCGAGTCGCCCTGGTAGCCGCCCACTCCGCCGAATGCCTTGTCAATCTCGTCTATCCAGAGTATACACGGGCTTACGGCCTCGGCAAGCTGAATGCAGCGTCTTATGTTCTTTTCCGACTCTCCGACAGTCGATCCGAAGAGGCGGCCCACGTCGAGCCGGAGGAGCGGCAGGTTCCATATCCCCGCGAGGGCCTTGCAGCAGAGGCTCTTTCCTGAGCCGGGCACGCCGATGAGCAGGAGGCCCTTTGGCACGTCGAGCCCTAAAGTGCTGATCTTGTCGCGCGAGAGCCTGAAGACGTGCTCCCTTTCGACGAACCACTTCTTTATCTCGCTCAAGCCGCCGATGTTCTCGATATTCTCCCTGTGCGGGTAGTAATCAAGTATCTTCTGCTTCTTTATTATCTGCTGCTTCTCATCCTG
The DNA here is from genome assembly GCA_964508625.1 of uncultured Thermodesulfobacteriota bacterium. Lineage (GTDB taxonomy): Bacteria > Desulfobacterota > GWC2-55-46 > GWC2-55-46 > GWC2-55-46 > UBA5799. The sequence goes on along the minus strand of CAZDUP010000208.1, from coordinate 2,603 downwards.
TATGTACGAGATGCAGTTCTCGTTCAAAAAGCCGTTGTTGAGGCTTATGGCCTTCCTGATGACGCGGCGTATGTTGTCCATGGAGAGGCCCTGGAGCGACTTGTAGAGTATGGACCTGGTCGAGGCGTGCCAGCTCGCAGGTATGAGATGGCCGTAGGTCCGCGAGACCATGTCAGCTATCTCGTCGTAATCGGGCAAAGAGAGCTCGAGGACGACTATGTCCTCTTCGAGCTCAGGCGGAATCTCGCTCAATGTAGGCGAGAGTATGCAGACCGTATTTATGGTGTGTCGCTCGTCGATTATTGCGGGCAGGTCGCGGAACTTGCGGAGAAACTCGTGCGAGTTGAAGTAGGATGCAATGTCCTTGCAGAGAAAGAGGTTATTTACGTTCTCGCCCTTTGTGATCTTCTCTTCCATGACGGAGAGGATCTTCTCGCGGCCCATGGGCTCTCTTTTCTTCTTCTCGCCGCCGTAGAGGCCCCTTGAGACCGACCAGGACCAGAAGTTGAGCTTCATGGAATCGGCCAGGGATTCCACTATCCTCTCTACCCTTCTCTCTTCAAAAGAGACGAGCCAGAGTATCGGGTACCTGGCCTCGATATGAATACGTATCTCGTTTTCGAAGTCTCTGGCTATCATATTGGACGCCCTCTGTGAGGTTTATTTCATCATACCACAACAAACCACTGTTTCAAACCTGAAAACCTTCGTATCAATAAGGGTTTTCAGGCAGCTTTTTTGTCCGGAGTCAATCTTGTTTATTGTCCGATATTAGCACAATTATAATATAGGGTTGAAAAAAAAGAGGCTGCGGCCTGATCCTGGCCGCAGCCTTCAGCCGGGCAAGTTGGAGGGATGCGGGGCAACTGGCGTCAAACAGCAGGCTTGCCCCGGCCTGCTATGAGGGAGACCACGAAGAGTATTATGAAGACGACGAAGAGGACCTTGGCTATCCATGCGGCTGTGCCAGCGACCCCGGCAAAGCCGAGCACCGCCGCGATAATTGCTATTATGAGAAAGGTTATGGCCCATGAAAGCATCTTGACTCACCTTCTTTCCTGTTGGTGTTTCGGTACAAAACTCATCTGCCCCTGGAGCCTAATTTGATTATATAACCGGGCCGTGGGGTGTCAAATTCGATTGTGAATACATGTACTTAGGCAAAACAGCAGGCTGGTCATCGAAAAGGCTTTCTATTGACTTACAGGCACAGCATAACTTATAGTGTATGGGCTTTAAATACAGCCAAACGGGTATAAATAACGAGATGGAACTCTTAAAGGACTTAATCGAGATATTCCTTCACCTGGACAAACACCTCGGGGCTGTAATAGAGGCCTACGGGGGCTGGACATACCTGATACTCTTCCTCATCATCTTCTGCGAGACAGGGCTTGTGGTGACTCCAATACTGCCCGGAGACTCGCTCCTTTTCGCGATCGGCAGCTTCGCTGCCCTGGGCTCCCTCGACGTAAGCTACCTGGTCGTTGGCCTCTCAATAGCGGCCATACTCGGCGATTCCGTGAACTACGCCATAGGCCACTACATGGGGCCAAAGGTCTTCACCAGAAAAGACAGCAGGATATTCAAGCAAGAGTACCTGGACAAGACGCACAGGTTCTACGAAAAGTACGGGGCAAAGACAATAATACTGGCGAGGTTCGTGCCGATAGTCCGCACCTTCGCGCCTTTTGTGGCCGGCATAGGCGCGATGTCCTACCCCAAGTTCCTCCTCTATAACGTAGTCGGAGGCATAACCTGGATAACGCTCCTCGTATTCGCGGGTTATTTCTTCGGCAGCCTCGAGATAGTGAAGAACAACTTCACCATGGTGATCCTCGCCATAATCTTCCTCTCCATAATGCCGGGAGTAATAGAGTTCATCAGGGCAAAGAGGCAGGTGGCGTAGACAGTTTTTTCCGCTTTTCGTTTTTCAAAAACCACGGGCATAATGCGTAGCGAGCATAAGGTTGGGGGAAGGACGCGCGAGCCGGGGCAGACGGAGCGCAGCCTGCTCACGGGCTGCGCGACATAAGGGGCGAGCGCGGAGGCAGGCGGAGGAAAGCGAGCGGAGCCTTATGCCAAAAGAGCGCGGCAGCGCGCAAAAGGCCTTTTAGCACCACAGCGAATGTTACTAAGAAAAAAGGCGGGGTCATCTGACCCCGCCTTTTATTTTTTCCATGCGTGAGAGCCTACCCGCCTATGAGGCTCATGGTCCTGCTGCACTTCTTGAAGATGTTCTCGTTAATGGTATGCCCCTTTGGCTTCTCGAGCACAGCCGCGAAGAGTATGCTGGAGATCGCCTCGTCGCTCGAGCCGTCGCGCAGAGGCGTGCGCAGATCGATCTCGTTGTCTGAAAAGAGGCAAGTCCTCAACTTGCCGTCAGCCGTGAGCCTTAGCCTGTTGCACGACCCGCAGAAGTGCTCTGAGACAGGGCTTATGAGCCCGATCTCGCCGGGCGCGTCCTTGAAGCGGAAGCGCCTTGCAGGACCGGCAACGCCGCCTGATTCAGCCACGGTCTCAAGAGGCCCGGCAGAGAGTTCAATCCTCTCTTTTATCTCTTTGGCGGTTACGCACTTGTCCCGCTGCCAGCCCTCCTGAGT
>CAZDUP010000207.1:0-4766 GCA_964508625.1 uncultured Thermodesulfobacteriota bacterium | reverse complement strand
TCCTCATTGAAGAGGGCTTCATCGTAATCGCCGCGGATAGGCCCCAGAGCGGCGCCCTTTTCATCGACGGCTTCGAAAGGTTCGGGCCCAGGGACCGCCGGCTTCTCCTCGGGCTTGTGGAAAGCTCGGAGTTCCCGCTCCTGAGGCTCTGGCGCTGGCCTGACAAATACCAGAGCGCCTTTGCTATATCCTCTGACGTCGATTCCATCAACATCGCGGATTTCTTCAGGAGGCTTGTCAACTTTTGATCGGCAACGCAAGATATCAGATACGTCTCTCTCCTCTTGCCGAAGCTGGCGAGGAGAGATGGAACTCCTTCATATCGGCCGCAAACGGGAGCGTCTACCACCACCCGGCCTGGCACAGCGTCATCGGCCGCACATACGGCATAAGGACAGCATACTTCACCGCATCCGCCCCTGACGGCAGCATCATTGCCGGGATGCCGGCCGCGCTCCTGCGGGGGCTGTTGCGCGGAGAGCGCGTAGTCTCATATCCTTTTTCCGATTTCTGCGGCTCTGTTACCACAAAAGGCACTGATCCGAAAGAGTTCATAGATGCCCTTCTGAGGCAGTACAGGGGCTATGAATCCGTCGAAATAAGGGCTGGCGGCGAATGCTCATCGCTCTCCAGAAGAGAGGCCAGCTACGTGAACTTCGAGATAAGGCTCGAAGGCTCGGCTGAGAAGGTCTTTTCCGCATTTCACCCGGACTGCGTAAAGCGGCAGGTCAGAAAGGCCTTCAAGGCGGGCCTCGACGCATATGAGAGCGCGACACTCCGCGACTTCCGCGACTTCTACACGCTTCACCTCAGGACGAGAAAAAGGCAGGGCGCGCCAGTGCAGCCGTTCACCTTCTTTAAGAACATATTCGAGGTCCTCTGCCCCGCAGGCCTCGCCTCCCTGATACTCGTAAAAAAGAACGGGGCCGCTGTCTCCGGCGTGCTCATGCTCTGCTTCGGCGACAGGGCCTATTACAAGTTCGGCGCAACTGACGAGAGGCACTTCAGCTCAGGGGCTGCTCAGCTCGCCCTCTGGACGGCCATCAAGAAGGCCTCGGACGAGGGATACGCCCTATTTGACCTCGGCAGGACTTTCAAGGCGAACAGCGGACTCATGGACTATAAATCCAGGTGGGCCGCCGTGGCCAGGCCGCTATATTACCTCCACTGGCCAGAACGGAGGATAGCGATGAAGGACGAAGGCGCGCCTGCCGCAAAGGTCGCAAGCGCGCTCATCAAGGCCATGCCCGAGTTCTCGAACAGGCTCCTGGGCAGGCTCCTGTACAGGTACCTGGCCTGAAAAGGCACGCATGAACGACTACGGCGACATACACCCTCTGGCGCTTACTCTCGCCCTCGTGTCAGGTTTTCTGATGCTCATCCTGCCGAGGAAGGCGGCGATAGTCCCGCTCATCTTCGCGGTGGTCTTCATCCCCATACATGAAAGGATCATCATCGCCTCATTAGACTTCTTCATCCTCCGGATACTCGTCCTATTCGGATGGGTAAGGGTCCTCATCAGGTCAGAGTACACGGAGATTAAGCTCAACAGGATAGACAGGCTCATGCTCTGGTGGACCGTATCGAGCGTCGTAGTATACACGATACTCTGGCACACCTCAGGGGCCTTCATAAACAGGCTCGGGACGTCCTTCGACATCATAGGAGTATACTTTCTCACGCGCTTTCTCGTCAGGAGCATCGAGGACATCGTCTGGGTCGCGAAGACTCTGGCGATATCCGCGATACCAGTGGCAGCCGCCATGCTCGTCGAGCTTCAGTCGGGCAGGAACCTATTCTCGATATTCGGCGGCGTGCCCGAGTACACGATTGTGAGGGACGGCAAGCTCAGGTGCCAGGGCGCGTTCTCGCACTCTATAACCGCCGGGTCCTTCAGCGCCTCGCTCCTGCCGCTCTTTGTGGCAGCCCGGAACCTGAACGGAAGGAGCCTCCTTCTGTACTTCGGCATAATAGCCTCGACCGTCATCACCGTGAGCACGGCATCGAGCGGACCGGCCCTTTCTTATCTCGCCGGACTAATAGGCATCTACATGTGGTACTTCAGGGAGCACATGCGCCGGGTAAGATGGGGCATCGTCATCACGCTCGTGGGACTGCACATAGTCATGAACGCCCCGGTATGGGCGCTCATGCTGAAGGTCAAGATATTCGGCGCATCGACCGCCTATCACAGGTACAGGCTTTTCGACCAGTTCGTCAACCGGGTGAACGAGTGGTGGCTCATGGGCGTCCAGTCCACCGCATCCTGGGGATACTACCTCTTCGACGTGACCAACCAGTACATACGCATCGCGATCGACGGCGGCATGATAACGCTCGCCCTGTTCCTCGCGATACTCACATACTCATTCCAGACCGTGGGACGGGCAGCGAAGAAAGGGGTGCTCCCGGCCGGTGCAGACAAGGTCGCCTGGTCGCTCGGCGCGGCCCTCTTCGTCCACGTAATATCCTTTTTTGGCGTCTCCTACTTCGACCAGATAAAGGTCATCCTGTACATGAACCTCGCCATGATAGCCGCTGTGCGCTGTCTCGTCGAGAGCGCGCCGGTAAAGGCTCCGGAGACGTCGGCGGCTGCTATAGGCGCCGAGGACGCCCCATTAAAGGCCTGATGCCCGACATATCGATAATAATAGTCAGCTGGAACGCGAGGGAGTTTCTCCTCAAGTGCCTCGAATCCATACCTTCGGGCATTGGCGGTCTCGACGCGGAGGTTATAGTCGTGGACAACGCATCCTCTGACGGTTCAGCTCGCGCGGTAAGAGACATGTACCCCGGTGTCAAGCTCCTGCCCCAGTCAGAGAACCTCGGATTCGCCAGGGCGAACAACATCGGCATCAGGGGGAGCACAGGCCAGTACGTCTGTCTGATCAATTCGGACGTTATCGTGCTTCCCGGCTGCATAGAGAAGCTCTTTTTTTTCCTCAATGAACACCCCGGGGCCGCGATTGCCGCGCCGAAGGTACTGAACCCTGACATGACGGTCCAGCCGTCATGCTGGCGATTCCCTTCGCTTCCCGGCGCGCTACTGTCGTCAATCGGCCTGGACAGGCTCAACTACTTCCCGCTTGACAGGACCAGGAGAGTAGAAGCGGTAAGCGGCTGCTTCATGATGGTCAGAAGAAAGGCCATAGACGGGGTCGGGCTCCTGGATGAGCGGTTCTTCTTCTACGCCGAGGACAAGGACTGGTGCAAGCGCTTCCACGACTCAAACTGGGAAGCGTACCTTTATCCCGAGGCAAGGGCGATTCATTACGGCGGGTCCAGCTCATCTCTTGCGCCGGTCGCCTTTTACGTGGAGCTTCAGAAGGCGAATATCAAGTACTGGAGAAAGCACAGGGGCTCGCTTGCCAGAGGAATTTACCTCGCCATTGTCCTCTTTCACCAGACGGCCCGTTTCGCCGCAGCAATGGCCAAATGCGCGCTCTGGCCCTGGCGCAAGGCTGTTTCCGCGCACAAGGCAAGGAGGAGCGCGGCCTGCCTCAAATGGATAATAACAGGGGCAAAGGCGGCATAGGGATATGATGCTCAGAGTAGGAATGGCGGTCTTCTCATACTACCCGGCTGACCCCCGCGTCAGGCGCGAGGCAGAGGTCCTTGCCAGGGCCGGCTACGAGGTCGATGTAATATGCCTTGGCAAGGCCGGAGAGCCCTCGTCAGAGCGGTTCGGGTCAATTACCGCGTACAGGGTCATGCGGGGGACGGAGAAGAAAGAGAACCTCATAAAATACTTCGCCCTCTCATCTGTCTTTGCGGCGCTGGCATTCTCGAAGCTCCTGGCGTTATCGCTGCGCCACCGGTATCACCTCATACAGGTCCACAACATGCCCGACCACCTCGTATTCGTCGGCATGCTGCACAAGCTCGCCGGTATCCCCGTGATGATAGACCTCCACGACCTGACAGTAGAGCTCTTCGAGTCAAAGACCGAAGACAGCGTGCTGCGGCGGCTTCTGCCGATGGTCAGGTTCGTCGAGCGCCTCTCCTGCGACTTTGCGGACGGCGTGCTCACCACGAGCCCTGGTTTCAGGCAAAAGCTCCTGGAACGGGGCGTTGCGCCGGACAAGGTCACGCTCGTCTTCAATTCGGCCGATTCAAACCTCTTCAAGGTCCCTCCCCGCCGCCAATGGAAGGCCATCAAGGACGGTCCAGCGCTCCTCTATCACGGCACCGTGGCCAGGAGGTTCGGCCTGCATGTGTCGATAGAGGCGGTCGCGCTGCTGAAAAAACGGCTTCCGGCCACGAGGCTCTCCATATACGGCAAGTATGACCCTACGTACAGAGATGAGCTCAAGGAGCTCGTACAAAAGCTCGGTCTCGAGGAGAGCGTGGAGATAGGCGGCTACCTGCCCATGGAAAAGATAAGCGATGCCATAGGCTCCTCGGACATTGGCGTGGTCTCGTACCTGAACGACCCGTTCATGAACCTGGCGCTCTCGACCAAGATATTCGAGTACGTATGCATGGGCATGCCCGTCGTAGCGGCAAGGCTCGACTCGATAAAATCGGTATTCGACGAGGAGAGCATCAAATACTTCAACCCCGGCGACCCGGCGGACCTTGCCGACAGGATAGAAGAGTTCTGCAGGGACCCTGAGGCGAGAAAGAGATTTTCGGAGAGGGCCGCGGCCGCGTACGAGGTCGTATCATGGCCGGTCATGTCAGAGAGATACCTCAACACTGTGAATGACCTCATATGCGAAGAGCATAAGAATGGCGCCTGAAACGGGGTACGTTGCAATTACCCC
>CAZDUP010000206.1:0-4856 GCA_964508625.1 uncultured Thermodesulfobacteriota bacterium | reverse complement strand
GTCTCCCTTATGCTGTCTACCACGCCAGAGACCTGGTCAGCCATGCGGTTCACCGACCTGCCCAGGTGCGTGAACTCGTCTTCGAGCTCAATGCCGAGAATGCCAGCCCTCACGCCGGAGCGCTTCGTGAAATCCCCGTTCGAGAGACCCTCGACCGTCTCCTTTATCTCGATAACCGGGTCGAGCACGTGCCGCTTGGCGAGCAGCATGAAGGCGATGGAAAAGGCGCAGAACAAAATCGCAGGCACCGCGAGCACCGGGGCCTCGGCCGCGCTCCCGGCTACCCAGAAGACGCAGAGGACCTCTGCCAGAAACAGGGCCAGCAGCACCGCGTAGCTCCCGATGAGCCTTGTCCTTATCGAATGCCAGTTCATTTCCTATCCCCCCTGAAAAGTACCATCCCCATTATTTCCAGTAGCCCTTTTGAGCTGAACGGGCTTCGTATCCAGCACGTTGCCCCGGCTGACCTCCATTCGAGCTGCTTATCAAGGTCGTCTCTTCCGGCCATTACCACTATGGGCGTCTGCCCGAATGACGGGTGCTTCCTCAACGCCCTGAAAAGGGCCTCTTCGTCTATGCCAGGCCTCTCATACCCGGAGAGGACCATGTCGGGCGCGAACCCGGAGCCGAGCTCCCTCAAGGCCTCTGTCGAGGTGGCGGCCTCCCTGACGGCCATGTCGTTAATGGTGAGAAATGACGATACCATCGTCCTCAACGTCCGGTCCTTGGCGACAACGAGCACCTTTACTCCCTTGTACCGGCCGCACGGTGCCACTGCCGCCCCCGCTTCGTTCGTCTTGGGATATTTATCGGAAAATGCAGGGCTGGTGATAATACTGACTTGGGTTTAAATTTATAGTGGATAAGAGATGATTTTGCTGGTAGTCACTTGGGATGAGGCAAGTATGGCCGAAGGGTTGAGCGAAGGGGGGTCAGTCCGCGTGGACGATGCCTTTTCTGATGGCTGTCTTTATGAGGCTCGCCATGTCATTGACCTTGAGCTTCTTCATTATGTTGTTCCTGTGGCTCTTGACCGTTGCGAGCGAGATGAAGAGCTTCTCAGCTATCTCCCTGCTCGTCGAGCCGTCCGCGATGTGCTTCAATATCTCTTTTTCCCTGAGGGAGAGTGTGTCGAAGGGATCAAGGGCCTGCTCTTTCTTTATGACGTCCACGAAGTCATTGAGGAGGTCCTCTGTGACAGCCGGGCTCGCGTACTTTGCGCCTGAGGCGACCCGTTCCACGGCCTTCAGGAGCTCTGACGGGTCCGAGTCCTTGAGCACGTAGCCGAGCGCGCCTGCCCTGAAGGCCTCGATGGGCCTGGAGAGGTCTGAGTGCATTGAGAGTATGATGACCTTTGTATCAGGGTACTCGACGGAAATGCGCCTGGTGGCGGCAATGCCGTCAAGGTCAGGCATGGTGATGTCGAGGATGGCTATGTCCGGCTTGAGCGAGGCTATGCCCTTCAATGCAGAAACCCCGTTGTCCGCCTCGCCTACCACCTCGAACTCTTCCGGGCGGAAGATGGCCTTTATCCCGCTTCGGAGGACAGGGTGGTCATCGGCTATGAAGATCCTGGTTTTTTTCATTTTTTCCGGAGAAAGGGATGTAGAAGGCATTATAAGTGAGGGAAAAAGGGAAAGCAAGGGGTTACTTGGGCGGGACTTTCTTAATTTACTATCTTTCTCAGGGGTTCGACGCCCTTGGTCTTCGATATTATCGCCTCTACATCCTCCTTGTCGAGCGACTCGTCCCTTATGAGGGCGGTTGAGAGCTCCTCGAGCGAGTCCCTGTCGCGAAGCAAAATCTCGTCTGCCTTCTGTTCCGCCTCGAGTATCAGGGCCCTTATCTCCTGGTCCATGAGCCAGGCCATCGACTCGCTGTACCTCTTCTGCACGGATATGTCCCTGCCGAGGAAGGGGTGCTCCTCGCCCCTGCCGAAGTTTATGGGGCCTACCTTGTCGGACATGCCCCACTGCGCGACCATCTTCTCCGCGAGCGCGGTCGCGTTCTTGAGGTCATCGTTCGCGCCGCTCGACACGTCCCTGAATATGAGCTTCTCCGCCGCCCTCCCGGCGAGCGCCACGCAGAGCCTGTTTATGAGATAGCTCCTCGGGTAATAGTGCCTGTCTTCCTCGGGCAGGAACTGCGTCACGCCCATTGCCATGCCCCTCGGTATTATCGAAACCTTGTGTATGGGGTCCGTGTGCGGCAGCGCCCATGAGACGAGCACGTGGCCAGCCTCATGGTAGGCGGTTATCCTCTTCTCGTCCCCGGTGAAGGTCTCTTCCCTCTTGGACCCCATCATGTTCCTGTCCCTGGCCTCCTCGAAGTCCAGCATCTCAATGCGCTCCCTGCCCTTCTTCACCGCCTCGAGGGCGGCCTCGTTCGCGAGGTTCTCCAGGTCAGCGCCGGTCATGCCGGGAGTACCCTTCGCAATCTTCTCGAAATCCACGTCCGGCGAGAATTTTTTATTCCTCGAATGCACCTCGAGTATTGCCTTCCTGTCCTTCCAGCCGGGCCTGTCTATGACGATGTGCCTGTCAAAGCGCCCTGGCCTCAATAGAGCGGGGTCGAGCACGTCAGGCCTGTTAGTGGCGGCGACGACGATTATCTCTTCGTGCGGCTCAAAGCCGTCCATCTCCGAGAGGAGCTGGTTCAGAGTCTGCTCCCTCTCGTCGTGCCCGCCTCCGAGGCCCGCGCCCCTTACCCTGCCGACCGAATCTATCTCGTCTATGAATATTATAGAGGGCCTGGTCTCCTTTGCCCTCCTGAACATGTCCCTTACGCGGGAGGCCCCGACGCCCACGAACATCTCTACGAACTCGGAGGCGCTGATGCTGTAGAAGGGCACCCCGGCCTCTCCGGCCGTTGCCCTCGCAAGGAGCGTCTTTCCGGTCCCCGGCGGGCCTACAAGGAGTATGCCCTTCGGCACCTTGGCGCCTATCTGGGAGAACCTCTGCGGGTTCTTGAGGAACTCTACCGTCTCCTGCAGCTCGCCCTTGGCGTTCTCGAGCCCTGCGACGTTCCTGAAGGTCACGCTCGGCTTTTTCACGTTGTAGAGCTTCGCCTTGCTGAGGCCGAAGTTAAAAAGCCCGGGTTGTCCGCCGCCACCCTGCGCCTGCTGGACCCTTCGCATCAGGAGAACCCATATGCCGATTATGAGCACCCACGGGAGCATGAGCACGACAAATGACCACAACGCGCTCCTCTCGCCCTCTGGCTCGACGTCCACGGCAATGCCCTGCCTCCTGAATTCCTCGATTATCTCCTCGCCCTGGAACGGAGGCAGGTATGAGACAAAGCCCGATGCCGTGGCCCCCTCGCGCCCTGGTATCTCGGCGGGTATCGGCCTGTTGAATCGCCCCGAGACCTCCTGCCCCTTGATGGTCACGGCTGCTATATTGCCGGACTCGAGCTCATCTACGAACTCTGAATAGGTTATCCTCTGCCTCTCACCAGGACCGCCGGTGTCCACGGACTGGCCCCAGAGATATATGAAAGCACCGAATATGAGCAGGGCGATGACGATCTTCCAGCCCGAGCTTCTTTCCTGCCCGGGGTATTTCGGTTCATCCGCCATATTTCAATTCTATAAGAGATTCGCCCAAAAGCAATTTTCCAGCTGGGAAGCCTGCGTTTCAGCGGGGTTTTCGGGCTTTGGCCTGGCGGGCAGGCAAAGAGGCGGGACAACGACAAAGCGGATGGAATTTCCGGCAGCCATTCACCTTACATAAAAGGCCAGCACCATCTCGATAGCGATAAGGATGAGTATGCCGAGCTCAATGAGGTAGGCCCTTCTTATCGATATCTCGTCGTGTATCATGTTGTAGGTGTTCATGATGGTCTGGAGCTTGTCCCTTATGCTCGTCTCCCAGTCCTTGCTCCGCAATACGGACATGAAGGTCCTGTATATCCGGGCGTAGTATATGTCCTCGGTCACCTTGAGCGAGTTGTTCACCTTCTCGGTCACCTCGGTTATGTCAGTCACCGTCCGCACGAGCCTGCGGGCGAGCCTCTCGTACTCGCGCAGGCGCGAGAACGACACGCCACGCCTGCTCGATATCTGCCTGTATATCCACTGCAGCTCCCTGTCTATAACCCTGTCGTAGTACCTGAGCTCGAATATCTGTGCGTTGGCGAACTCTAATATGTCCGGCAGGTCGAAGCTGCCCGACGGGTCTATGATGAGCGAGTTGTCGACGTGGATGATTATGAGGTCGTCCGGGTAGTAGCTGAAGCTGTTACGGAGCGTCTCCTCCCTGGTGAAGCGGCTCAGGTCCCTGGACTCGTAGAGAAGGAGCCTCGACGGGTCATATCGCTCGACGAGGTCCGGGGCCTTGAGCCCACCTCCGAGCTCCTCCATGTATATGACCATGTAGTCCTCGATGAAGCCCTCTTTTATCTCAGGGCCGATGACGGCTGGCCCGAGCGTCTCCATGAGCCCGGCCGCGTACTCCCTCGCCTGCGAGTCAAGGCCCTCATCAGTGTCCAGCTCCCTCACGGTAGTCTCGAGCTCTTCAATTGAGGTCCCGGCCGGGACAGGGACCTCGAACATGACCGAGATCACGCCGAAGTCAAAGGCCTTCGCGATGACGTTGACGTTCGTGTCCCTGCCGAAATAGCCCTTTACGAGGCTCGGCAGCTCGAGCGCGACCGGCGGGTTGGTGAACTCGAGGGCCTTCATGAAGGGCTGCTTGGAGAGCTTGAGCCTTCTCGTACCCTCCCTCGCGCCTTCCTCGATCCTGGCGAGGTCTATTTCCAGCGCGATGTCGAAGAGCCTGTAAATGAGTATGCGTCCCTTGCTTACGGTTATCATGCAGGTGTCTTCAAGGCCGGCAGCCTTATCCGGGCGGTGG
>CAZDUP010000205.1:0-4870 GCA_964508625.1 uncultured Thermodesulfobacteriota bacterium | reverse complement strand
CGGTCAATGGCCGTGTACGAATGGGCCGCCGGATGACCGTCTTCAGGCATGAGGGCGCCAAATGACTTGCTGGCCTCAAAGCCGCTGTCCGGGCTGAACACTCTTTTTGCAATGCCTGAGGCCTCGAGTTCTTCAAGCGCCCCTTCGGGCTGCTGGCCGGAAAAGGCGAGCGCTGGCCTTGGCGCTGAGTTGAGGAACGAAAGCAGCGGAATGGATTCCTCGAACCGGGTGTTTTTGATAAGGTCCAGGCCAGGGGCCGCATAAATGCGGGGCAGCTCAAGCCCCTTTTTTATCCTGTAGAGGTCAACAGGGCCGAACGCCCTGTCCATGTCGAGATAGGGCGAGTTCCTGATAAAGTCATAGACACTGTCGATGTTGCCAAGCCTGTCGTCCATCCTGGATAGCAGGTCCCTGTCAACGTCATTGTGAAGAGTAACGTATTCAACGCCTGCGGCCCTTATAAGCCACAGCCATGACTCTGGAGAGAGCGAATCGAGCTCCGGGTGCATGGCAGCGTCGAATAGCGGGTTCACTCCCGCGCTCGACGGATATATGGGCCTGATGAGCGGCCGCCCTGACCATATATTGAGAAACTGCCCGCCGAAGAATTTTTTATCCCAACCGTATGCAACGAACCAGTCCTGGCGCGTAAAGGCAGGGACAGAGGCTATCCTCGTGGTATCGTTGTCCGCCCGGAAGAACTCTCCGAGGTCCATGTAATAGTCAGGAACGAAATTGTACTGGGATGAAAGGGCATTCTCACCGCCCCGTACCGCAGTGCCGAGGATGAAGACCTTCCCGTACGCCAGGCCCGCTGCCGCGAGCAAGACGGCGGTGATGGTCGCTGCCCTGAAGGAGACGGAGCGTATTTTTTTAATCAGCTCGCCCGCGCCTGTTCCGATGAGCAGGGCAAGGGCCAGGACAACCATTAGCTCGAAATATGACGGGTTCCTGAATAGCCTTGTCATATAAGGGTGCGACATGAAGACAACCTCTCCGAGCGAGTCAAAGGGGTTCTTCGTGCCTTTTGCAAGAAAGAGCGAGAGCGTAAGGAGGATGCCCGGAAAGAGCGCCCTTTCCCGCGTTGCCTTCGAGGCAAAGGCATACCCGGCAAGAGAGATGAAGATGAACGTTGCCAGAAGCGTCAGGCTCTTGTAGTACTCCGACACCCATGGAAAGGGGTCGGCAAGATCTTTGACTGGCAGCATCATGAAGCCCTGGATGAGGTCGAGGCCGAAGCCGCGAAGTAGCTCGGCATCTTCGAACCCAGGCTCCTGCCTCGCGGCATAGGCCCCGCCCAGGTCGTAGAGGAAGATGCCAAGCCAGTAGAGGTTCATGATGAAAAAAACCAGGAAGACGAGGGCGCTCCTTAAGGTTATTCCGGCCCTCTCATGGCCAGCACCCCTTAAGAGCCGGTACGCAGAATAGACGGAGATGTACAAGAGCATGAGCACGAAATACTGGAGGCTCGAATAACCGGCAGAGCCGAGGAAGAGCGTGGCAACGGCAAAGAGAGCCATATGCCGCCGCAGCCTCTCCCCGTCAATTATCTTTATCGACAGGGCGAGAAGTATCGGCGTCCCTGCATGGTACGGCAGCAGGCGCAGGTTCAGCGCCTCTGCGGGCATTCCGGAGAATACTATGGGGTTCAACATGTAGAAGCACGCGGCCGCAAGCGACGCCATCTGGCCGAGGCCGAGCGTGCGGCCAAGGAAGTAGACGCCCGCGAGACAGCCAGAGTACCCGGAGTAAAGGAATATGGATTGCGCAAGGTGAGTATCACCCGTTGCCCATGAGAGCATGGCAGCGTAGAGATAGAAGAGAAATCCTGCTGGCTCTGTGTTGGGGCCTCCAAACCCGCTGCTCTCCATCCAGGCAAAGAGGTAGCCCTTTGAGAGCGCGTAGAGCCCGGCTGCGTCAGGCCACGGGTAGACCTGGCCGTGGGCCAGCACGCTTCCTGAGGGAAGCCAGAAGAGCGAGGGGGCTGGCAGCAGGAGGATGAGGGCGATTATCGGCACTTTCCCTGGGCTCCGCATGCGTCAAGCCTTCCTGGCGTTTATCTGGAAAGAGTCGCCGAGGCCCGAAAGGTTCAGGACTTGCGCAACGGCCTCGAGCAGGGCGCCGACAGCTTTACGATGAAAAAAAGAGGATGGGGTGTGCCTGCCGTTATATAGGTAATCGAGGCTCTGGGACCAGCTCGCGCCGGTGTATTTCATGGACTCGACACTGAAGCCCGCCTCGCAAAGTAGCCCCTTGAGCGCCTCAGGCGAAGGGACAAAGAGGTGCCTCGGTGTCTCTATGGGCGCCCATGCCCTTCCGAAGAGCCTGAAGCCAAGAGAGCGCGCATTCGGCGCGAGCGCTATGAGCTGACCCTGGGGCTTGAGTGTTTCGCGGGCAATGCGGAGATAACTTCTCGGATCTGAGAGATGCTCTATGGAATGGCTCATTATCACCGCGTCGAAATACCCGGCCGGGTAAAGCCCTGCGTGAAGCTCTCCGCAGACCCCGGTGTGCCCTTTTTTCCTTACAAGCTCTATGGCGCTGGCGCTTACGTCGATGCCGTGGGTCTGCCAGCCGATGGATTTAAGGAGGTCGAGGATGAGGCCGAAGCCGCAGCCCACATCGAGCGCCTTTCCGCCGGGGACAAAGGCCGGTATTCCCTGGACGCGCGTCCTCAGGGGGTAAAGAATGTAATGCAGCGGCCCGCGTTTTTTATGGCCGGAATAAAAAAGCTTGATAAGTTTTTTCTTTGCGCTGAGCTCGCTCGGGTTGCTCTCAAAGGTGGAGTAGTAGTCTCCCTCTGGATAGCAGGTGCTGAGGTCGCGGGGGACTTCCAAGAGGTAAAGGGATGAGCAATTCGAGCATCTCGCCACCCTGAAGAGCCCGGGCACTCCGTGGAGCCTGTCGAAGTTCTCGAATATGCCGGAGGTCTTCTTTTCGCCGCAGAGCGGACAACAGGTGACATTTCTTGTGGCATCCTTCAACTTGTTTTTCATAGGAAGCCGGTTGCGAAAGGAACGGCACTGCTGCGTGACGGCATCGACCCTTCCTGCGTCTCCTCCTCTTTTAATAGGGCCCCCTGCCGAGGTTCCCGGCAAAGAAGTCCTTTACGCCCCGCAGCACCGCAAAGCCGCAGTCACCCCTGCCCTTTAAGAGCAGTATTGCCGAACGCAGGGCTGACGCTGCCAGGTAATAGGGCAGGAAATACGCGAAGATAAATGGCGACCTCTTGTAGTAAAGGAGGGCCACGTTCCTGGTAAGGTAATAGCGCGCATAGGCGCCGCCCTTGCTCGAGGTGATGCCGTAGAACTCGCTCCCGGATTCGTGGACCACACTTACCCACGGCACGTAGAGCTCATGGTACCCGGCCTTCTTGAGCTTGAGGCCGAGGTCGAGCTCGTCGAAGTACATGAAAAAGGACTCGTCGAGAAGGCCGACCTCCCGAAAGACACGTACCTTGAGAGCCAGCGCAGCTCCATTTACATAATCGCACTTCGCGAGGAGTTTGTGCCCCTCAGGAAGCTGCGTGCTCATGGGAAAAAGGCTCGGCCCCAGAAAAGCCCCGGTCATCGTCACTATCCGCTCGGTACCCTGCTCATCCCTCGTGACGTGCATTACCTTGCAGCCGCTCACAGCCGCCTTTTCATCTGCTGCAAGGGGCGGGATAAGGCCCGAGAGGATGTTCCTTTCCACGTATACGTCGTCCGTCACCAGGAGCATGTAGTCAAAGCCGTTTTCTATCGCGTACTTGAGCCCGGCGTTCACGCACCCTACGTAGCCTCGGTTCTCGATCCTCATGAGACCCACGCCATCGAACATGGCCACGGCCCTTTCCAGCTCTGCCATGTCGCTTCCGCTGTCCACCACAAGGGTCTTGACGGTCATGCCGCGCCGGTCGATGGAGCTGGTGTGCCTCAGGCATTTTTCCAGCTTTTTGATCTGCCTGTAGCTCGGTATGCAGACAAGCGTACTGGCTCTGGTCATGGGGTCTCTCCCAAGTATCGCGCTCAGGCCAATGACCTGGCTCTAACGGTCTCGTTGAAGGTCCCGTTGATAAAGCCTTTGACGTATGCCTCGACGAGGTCGAGCCTCCCTGAGGCCGCAAGAAGGCAGCAATACCAGAGGAGGAAGAGGTTGTTGTATAGGATGAGGAAAAGAAGGTAGTCGCGCCTTTTCGCGAACTGCCTCATGTATATGACCCGGTTCCTCGCGGCGTAATAGACCCTGTAGGGGTTGTCGTACCCTATGCGCGCCCTGAGACCTTTTTTCTCTTCAGGCAGCGGGACGTCATGGTAGACCACGGCAGCCGGGCAATAGAGCACCTTGTAGCCCGCCTTTCGCGCCCTCATGGCCCATTCCGCCTCTTCATAATGCATCACATACTCCTGGTTCATGACCCCTATCGCGTCAATCACCTTCCGTTTGACAAGCCAGACATTTGGTATGTGATGCACCTCTACCATCCTGTCGTACTGGCCCCTGTCGATTTCGTTCAATCCCCGGTACCTCGTCCTGCTGGTCCGGTGGTCTATGTCCACGCCTGCGTACCAGAGCCTTCCGGGGTCAGCGCGGAAGTACATCTTGGGGCCGACGAACCCGGCCTCAGGGTCGCTCTCGGCGGCCCTTACGAGCTCTTCGAGGAAGCGCATGTCCACCAGGTTGTCGCTGTCCACAAAACAGAGGTACTCGCCTTTCGCGTGCCTTATGCCCACGTTCCTGCCAGCGGCAGCTCCGGCGTTGCGGTCAAGCCTTATGACCCTTACCCTGGGACAGGAGATCTCGACTGCCTCTGCTGTCCCGTCCTTTGAGGCGTTGTCAATGACAAGGACCTCCGTAGAGGGATAATCGATCTTCATGAGCGACTCGATGC
>CAZDUP010000204.1:0-4884 GCA_964508625.1 uncultured Thermodesulfobacteriota bacterium | reverse complement strand
AGTCGTAAAGCTCGCGTGCCTTTTCAAGGCTCGGGGAGGGGACGCCGCTTTCAGAGACGAGCTTCTCCGCTGCCGCCATGAACGTGTTGACCTCGGAAGTTACCTTCTTGAGCTGAGCCTCCATTTTGTCCTGATCGTGCTCTGCTTTTGCATCAGCCATTTCTTCCATGGCCAGATCCCTTACGCCCTCCTTGTGGGGCCCGCTCGATAGCAGAACGGCATCTATGGTAGTCTGTATTGAGTCAGAAAAGCGCTTTACGGCGTGGCCGTGTTCTCCTGCACCGAATTCCTTCACGGCTTCATTAAACGAGGTCTGGGCGGCCTCCAAAAGAGCCTTAGCCTCATCCGAGTCGGTGTTATCGATTATCCTTCTCGCAGCAGCGAGAAGGTCCCGGCTCTTTTTCATCTTGAGGGCCGCCTCCCTCTGAGTGGTCTCATCCTGTAGAGCCTGCTCATCGGCCCTTGCCGCGCCGCCGCATGCCAGCAGCATCATGAGCATGATAAAAACGGCAGTCCTTTTCATCTCTTCTCCTCGACTCTCTTTTTTTCGGGAGATACTCTCTTGTAGCCCTGTTTTGGATATGTCATTTGAATACGTGCTTTAAGACCTTCTCGCCTTCAAAGAGGCCCTTTTCGACCTTGCCGCCGGTGAAGACGAGATAGCTGAAGTCTGTGAAGTAGCGCACGCGCTTGGTTGTCTCCATGAGCGCTTCTCTGTCAGGCGGGCCAGTTAGCATTGCTAGCGTCTTTGATGGCATATGCGGGTTCTTTATCGCCACGACCGCGGTAGAGGAGCCCTTCGGGAAGCTCTTGCCGTTGATCTCTATCGAGCCGTCCTCTGCCTTCATGTGCCGTGAGAAGTACTGTCCCGTAAGGAGAGAGAACCTGTTTTCGCCAGGGCCGCCGAATATGAAGAGCGAGCGGTCCCAGAGGTTGTCCTGCCTTCCGGCCTCAGCGTCCGTTATTATCTCGAGGTTGTAGTCGCGTGAGAGCACGTCAGCGGCGCGCAGGTACTGGTCGTAGAGCCTGCTCTTGTTGGGGATGACGATGAGCGAGCTCCTGTCGCCCAGCAGGCTGGCAAGGGTCGCCGGGACCTCCTGGTCGGCCAAGAGCCTGAAGACCTGTGCCTGAGGGTCTATCTCAACGGATATGGGTTCGTCCTCGAGCCCTATGGCGAACTCTTCCGTCTCTTTGCTTAGCCTCACTGTCTTCCATTCATTGCCTGAGGGCGTCTTTATGAATACGGGCAGGTCGAGTATGTACGCCGGGGCTGTCTGCTTGAGAGTGAAGCTCACGAAGAAGCGGCCTTCTTTTTTGCCGGAGCTGGCATTGTGGAGAGAGAGCCTCGGCCCGCCGATGCGTCCGAGCCACTGCTCGAAGAACCATCCGAGGTCCTCTCCTGAGGCTGCCTCGAATGAGTCCTGGATGTCCTTCCATGAGGCGCGCTCGAATGCCTTGTCCGAGTAGAGCCTCCTGAGCCCGGCGCCGAACTTCTCCGGCCCGATGGATAGCTCCAGCATGTTGAAGAGCATAAGGCCCTTATTGTAGCCAACTGCCCTCGATGCTGGCGAGGAGGCGTCCCTGAACTCGCGGAGCTTTATGTGGGCGTTCTCGGCAAAGTTCTTATATCCTCGGAGCTTGGCAGCCCTGAACTCTTTTTCGGCCTGAGGCCCCTGCGCCCGTTCGTACCTGTAGTCGGCGACGAAAGTGGTTATTGCCTCTGCCCAGTTGCCGAGCGAGCTGTCTATGAAGACCGAATTCCCCCACCAGTTGTGCGCTATCTCGTGGCCCAGCGACGTGGCAGGTATGAACGGAAGCCTTATGACGGTAGAGCCGAGGAGCGTAAACGACGGCATGCCGTATCCGGTTGGAAGGAAGTTCTCGACGACCGCGAACTTCTTGAAGGGGTAGGGCCCTATCAACGCCTGGAACTGGTCGAGCTGCTGCTTTGTTTTGTCGATATACGTCCGCGAGAGGGCATCGTCTTTCTTGTAGAAATACGTATAGATGTCTATGCCCTTGTAGGTCTCTTTCTCGACCGCGTATCTGCCCGCGACGAGGTCCACGCCCTCTATCGGGTTCCATTCGCTCCACGATTCAACGACAGAAGCGCCTTTCTTTACGCTCGACGAGAGAACGCCTTCCATCACCGACGTATAGCCCTCGGGCAGAGTGACCTCTGCCTCGAACGAGAGGAGTGAGTCCTCCTCCTGCGGGAACCAGTAGGCTGAGGAAGGGAGGAAGACGCCCTCTTCGCCTATGATGCCGTCCTCGACAAAGGCCACGCCCCTTTTTATGAACTCCTGAGACTCTACCGGAGACTGGAACCTTCCCCTGAAGCTCAACGCGAGGCGCTTCCCTTTCTGAGGGAGCTTTATCGTGAGCATGTCGAGGTCATTTGCGTACGGCCTTCGTTCGACCTTGAGCTCGCTGCCGTCAGCCTCTGCCCTGGTCACCTCGGAACCGGACCTGAAGAGGAGCTTCACCTCATCAACATCACTGGCGAGGGTCATCCTGTCGGTACCCTCAATGGTCCTCGAAGCTATATCAACAGAGAAGATCAGCGAATGGCGGGTTGTGGGCTCGACAGCCCGCGCCAGACCCTGGACGCAGAGCAGTGCGAGAATGGCAGCCGGTAAAATGAGCGAACGCAGGATGTTTTTCATAAAGGGGAATATACCACATGGGGCCAATGAGGTCTATCATCGAACCGGCGCGATGGGGCGGTCAGCCTGCCTTCAAAGCAGGCTCTATGCTATACTAATAGATGAGCCGCATGCGCCAAAAAAAGAAGAAGGAGAGGATAACATGGCAAGAAGGATGGACTTGGACGAGTTCGTTTCCTTCGAGGAAGGCCTTTCCAGCGAAAAAGCGGCTCTTGATGCGCCGGAGGCGGGCGGAGACACGACTGGCCTGATACCGCCCGGCGTATATTACGTGCTGAGCGACACGAGCGTGCTGCTCCTGAGCGAGAAGTCCTGCAACTCCCTCCAGTGACGGTACGCGCCGGAGGCGAAAGCCTCCGGCGCATTCTGTCCCAACCGGAAATAAATCCCGGATCACTCTTAAAATATAACAACCGAAACCGTCCCAACTGAAACTTCGTAAAATCGTTTTACATAGTGCTGGCGCGGGTAAAATAATTGCGCGCGCCTTCATGCGGCGCCTCTTTTTTCTGTTACAATCTTTATTGAACACGCTCCCGCTCTCGTCAAATCTCACGCGGTCCGCGCCCTTCAGTGAAGCAGAGTTTCTCTTCCGTTCCGAATACGTAAAAAATTATATATGCCGCCGCCCGCGGCGGTACCGTTGCGTCCGGCGTCTGCTTTTCCTCTTTTTAATCTGCGGCGAAAAAAACCATTCAAAAAAGGAGCGGGTAAATGAAAAGGGCGATCGCATTTGCGGCGGCAGTGATTGCAGGAGGCATCTTGAACAATGCGGCGTTCGCGATTGATTCATACCAGCCGGGCGACGCCGCCAGCGGCATTACGACATCGAGGCACAACCTCGGCGCATTTGGAAGGTTCACGACCGCGGCTGACACGACCGAGGTATGCGTGTTCTGCCACACGCCGCACCATGCGAACACGACTGACGGAATAAAGCCCCTCTGGAACAGGGGCGCGAGCAACCTGTCTGCCTACATCGCTTACGGGACGACGCTCGCCGGGACGCCGATCGTCGCGACCGAGCTCGGCTCAGTCACGCTCGCGTGCCTGAGCTGCCACGATGGTGTCGCCACCTTCGACACCCTCATCAACGCTCCCGGCAAGAACGGCGTCACGACCGCAGGTAGCGACCTCGCGTGGAGCTTCTACAACTTTCTCGGGGCGACCTCTGATTATATGGTGAGCCAGCGGCTGAACATCGGCAACGACCTGTCCAACGACCATCCGGTCTCGGTCGTCTATACTGAGTTCATTGCCGGGCTCAGGCCCATAGACACGACCATCAGCACCATTGACCTCACGTCGGACCTGGCCCAAAGCGCCCTGCAGTACGACAACGGCAACATCAGGCAGAACCTGTGGGCCGTAAAGGGCTACATATCGGACACGGCCTCCATCTATGACCTCTTGAGAGAGCACAGGGGGCAGCTCAGGGTCGAATGCTCGTCGTGCCACGACCCGCACTTCAACAACAAGTCATTCAACGAGGTCGATTACACTTATTCGGAGGCCGCAGAGCAACAGGAGCTCGAGTCGAACGGCCTGTTCCTGCGGAGAGTCGGGGGCAATACCGGCTCCGGCCTTTGCAGGACCTGCCATAACAAGTGACCTCGTAAACCATGCCGGGGCTGATTAATGTCATTTATGGGGACAGGAGTTATGGTACTATCCCGGAAAAATGGCTGGAGGCTGGCATGGAGATAATAGACGTAAACGAAAAGACCGAGTTCGGGGCTGAGTTCATGCCGAGGATATTGAGGGTTAAACCAGAGTACAAGGTTCCGCTCATCTGCATGGAGCCGGGTCAGGAGATAAAGCCCCACCAGAGCGGCACGGGCATATTCTACTTTGTCAGCGGCTCCGGCGTAATGACCGTCGAGGGCAGGGAGTTCGCCGTAAACGCAGGCAAGATGGTCTTCATAGACAAGGGCGAGGTCAGGGGCATCAGGGCCACGGAAAAGCTCGTGGCCTTTGCCGTAAGCCTCGGTTAGTGTTTCTTCCGGTCTGTCCGCCCCTGTCCTTTTCCGGCCAGGAGGACAGGGGCAGGCGGACCCGGAGAAATGACCTTGTTTGATTTTCCTAAGGCAGCCCCGTAACATACCATTCCGTTTGCCGCGATACTGTCGAGAGACCTATCCGTTTGGAAGTCTTCTGTCTGATTCAGACCAGGAGCGCCAAATGAACTTCATCGACTCAGTCATAATCTCCCACATCA
>CAZDUP010000203.1:2146-4899 GCA_964508625.1 uncultured Thermodesulfobacteriota bacterium | reverse complement strand
GACGCAAAGAAGATCGAAGAGGGGCTATCGAGAAACCCTCTGTTCAACGGGCTCGATGATTTCTATCTCAAGGACATCATAGCCAGGGCAGAGGTGAGAACCTGGCCAGAGGGCATACAGATAATAACCGAGGGCGAGGCCGGCGACGCGGTCTATTTCATCCTCTCCGGCAGGGTCAAGGTCACTCTCTACGGCGAGGAGGGCAGGGAGATAGTCCTTGCCGTGCTGAAGGAAGGCGACATGTTCGGCGAGCTCTCAATAATAGACGACAAGCCGAGGTCAGCTAACGTAGAGGCCATAGCCGACCTTCAGTGCCTGGTAGTGAGCAAGGCCGCATTTCTTGAGTACCTCTCGCGCCATCACAAGGTCTACATGAGGTTCTTCGCCTATCTCACCGGAAGGCTCAGGGAGGCCACGAGGAAGATAGGCGGGCTTGCCCTCCTCGACGTCTGCGGCCGCATAGCGCATACGCTCATGGGCATGGCCAAGGTAGGCGAGGAGACCAACGAAAAGGTCATCTCCATAGAGCGCCCCACCCACGAGGAGCTCGCAGCCATGATAGGCTCCTCAAGGGAGGTCGTAAGCCGCGCATTGAAGAAGATGACACAGGAGGGCTATATAAGGATAGAAAAGGAGAGGATACTGCTTTATCTCAACGAGTGACCGCCGTCACTGCCAGAGTTTCCCGCCTGAATTATACTCTTCCCGACATCGGGGGATCGGGACTGTTCCCCCCCCAAGCACGAGCCTGATAATTGCTTTTTCTTTGCTTACTCTCTTTTTTTCAAAAAAGAAAGTAAGGCTTGACTCAGGGTCGCGCCTTGTGTTAATCATTGACCCTCGAAAAAGGCCTCTTTAAAAGCCTTTTCAGGACTTGAACGCTCTTTCAAGTTTTCTAATGCCGCTCCGATATGAAATGTCGGGACCCAGCGGCCCTGCTCTCCACGGGCAGGACAGGAATTCCCTAAGCGGGACCAACGTTCCGAGGAATCAACAGGGGCCGGCAGGACGGGCCCAGGCAATCTGAACAGTTTTTCGAGCGAATACTAAAGGGAAGGAGGGAACTCACTTTGGACAGGCGTTTTCTTACCCTCTTCGTGCTTACGAACGACTCGGCCAGGCCGAGGCAGCTCAAGATCACCTTCAAGGTCCTTAAGATTGCCGGGGCCGTATCGGCGATGTTCACTCTCGTCATGGCCTTCATGCTCTTCGATTACGCCAGGCTCAAGGTGGCGAGCTTCGCCTTCGGCACGGACCAGAAGCTCGCGCTCAGGGACTTCGCCGCCAAGATAAACGAGCTCGAGGGCCAGGTCGCCAGGCTTAACCTCTTCGACAAGAAGCTCCGGATCATCGCGCATATCGATGGAGAGCCAAAGGCAGTGGGCGCGCCAGAGCAGGTGCTCGGCCAGGGCGGCGA
The DNA here is from genome assembly GCA_964508625.1 of uncultured Thermodesulfobacteriota bacterium. Lineage (GTDB taxonomy): Bacteria > Desulfobacterota > GWC2-55-46 > GWC2-55-46 > GWC2-55-46 > UBA5799. The sequence continues at coordinate 3,482 of CAZDUP010000203.1, read as the reverse complement.
CTCTCCGGTGGACGAGGACCTCTTCGCAAAGCCGGGAGCCAGGGTAGAGGAGCTCGTGGACAAGATGCGCACGGACCTTCTGAACCTCGAGCACCAGGCAGCCGGACAGGAAGAGAGCTTCAAGGAGATCAACGCATTCCTCGTGAACAAGTCCGTAAAGCTCGCCTCAACGCCGTCCATCTGGCCGGCCAGGGGCTGGGTCACATCCAACTTCGGCGGCAGGATATCTCCCTTTACCGGCCACCCGCAGCACCATTCGGGCATGGACATAGCGAACCGCATAGGTACGCCTGTAGCTTCCCCGGCAGCAGGGATAGTCGTTAAGGTCGGCAGGGACTCGAGCCTCGGCAACATGGTCCAGATATCCCACGGCTACGGCATAAAGACCACCTACGGCCACCTCGACAAGGCGCTCGTCAGGGCGGGCCAGAGGGTAAAAAGGGGCGACAAGATAGCCGAGATGGGCAATACGGGGCGTTCCACCGGGCCGCATCTTCACTACTCCGTGGCAGTCAACGGCGTATCGGTAAACCCTGAAAAATACATCCTCGATTGAGCAGCACGTCTTGCCCTGAGGCCCCCGGAAGATCCCGCGGGGCCTTTTTATTTTGACGTCCTTGCGGCCCGCAAAAAGATTTCCTTAGGATATGGAAATACAAATATAATTATGCTATCATAAACGTTTACCAAACCATCAGGCCTTGTGCATTCCGGGCTATAAACCCATGAAAGGACTGAAAAATACAGTTCACAGATGATAAATAACCTGCTTAAAAAGGTATTCGGCTCCAAGAACGAACGCGAAGTGAAGCGGATAATGCCCGTTGTCGAGGAGATAGGCTCACTCGAACCCGAGATGAAGGCATTGAGCGACGAGGGCTTCAAGGAGCTTACGGCCAAGTTAAAGGAAGAGCTCTCGGGCGGCAAGACGCTCGAGGACATACTGCCCAGGGCCTTCGCGGCCGTCAGGGAGGTGGCGTGGAGAAAGCTCAAGATGCGCCACTTCGACGTCCAGCTCATAGGCGGCTACGTGCTGAACCAGGGCAAGATCTCAGAGATGAAGACGGGCGAGGGAAAAACACTCGTCGCAACGCTGCCGCTTTACCTCAATGCCCTCACTGGAAAGGGCGCGCATCTCGTCACTGTCAACGACTACCTGGCGAGGAGGGACGCCCATTGGATGGGCGCTGTATATCACGCGCTCGGCCTCTCGGTGAGCGTCATCCAGCACGAGGCGAGCTACCTCTACGACCCGTCGTATACCGAAGGGGAGGGCAGCTTCATACACTTCCGTTCCATAACCCGCAAAGAGGCCTACAACGCGGACATAACCTAC
>CAZDUP010000203.1:0-2136 GCA_964508625.1 uncultured Thermodesulfobacteriota bacterium | reverse complement strand
CGGCACGAACAACGAGTACGGCTTCGACTACCTCCGTGACAACATGAAGTTCTCCCTCGAAGAGTACGTCCAGAGGGAGCACCACTTCGCCATCGTTGACGAGGTCGATTCAATCCTCATAGACGAGGCGAGGACGCCGCTTATCATATCGGGCCCCACAGAGGACTCTACAGACAAGTACTACGTAATCGATCGCATCATGCCGGGCCTCAAAAAGGAAGAGCACTATACTGTCGACGAGAAGGCAAAGCAGGTGCTCCTTACGGACGAGGGCGTGAACAAGGTAGAGGAGCTCTTGAAGGTTGACAACCTCTATGACCCGGCCCATATAGAGACCCTGCATCACGTTAACCAGGCCCTGCGCGCCCACGTCATATTCCACAGGGACGTGGACTACGTGGTCAAGGACGGCCAGGTCATAATAGTCGACGAGTTCACGGGACGCCTCATGTCAGGCAGGCGCTGGAGCGACGGGCTGCACCAGGCCGTAGAGGCAAAGGAGAAGGTCAAGATAGAGAACGAGAACCAGACCCTTGCCACCATCACGTTCCAGAACTACTTCAGGATGTACGAGAAGCTCGCCGGCATGACCGGCACGGCCGACACAGAAGCGGCCGAGTTCAGGAACATCTACAACCTCGACGTCTCGGTCATCCCCACGAACAAGCCGCTTGCGAGGGTGGATAACACCGATCTCGTATACAAGACCAAGAAGGAGAAGTTCAAGGCGGTCATCAAGGACATAGAGGAGTGCCACAAGCTCGGCAGGCCCGTGCTCGTCGGCACCATATCCATCGAGGACTCGGAGCGGCTCGCGAAGATGCTCGCAAGCCACAACATACCGCACCACGTATTGAACGCCAAGCAGCACGAGAGGGAAGCCGAGATAATCGCGCAGGCCGGAAGGCTCCGCGCGATAACCATATCGACCAACATGGCTGGCAGGGGCACCGACATTCTCCTCGGCGGTAACCCGGAGTACCTTGCAGCCGCGCGCGCGGGCAAGGACGACTCCAGCGAGTCGTACCACGTCGCGCTCGAGAAGGCGAGGGCGCTCTGCGAGGAGGAGAAGCAGAAGGTCCTCGCGCTGGGCGGCCTCTACATACTCGGCACGGAGAGGCACGAATCAAGGCGAATAGACAACCAGCTCCGCGGACGAGCGGGGCGCCAGGGAGACCCCGGCGTCTCGAGGTTCTATCTCTCTCTGGAGGACGATCTCCTTCGCATATTCGGCTCTGACAGGATAGCCTCCATAATGGGCAGGATAGGCATGGAAGAGGACGAGCCCATCGAGCACGGCCTCGTCTCAAAGGCAATAGAGAACGCGCAGAAGAAGGTCGAGGGGCACAACTTCGAGATAAGGAAACACCTCCTTGAGTACGACGACGTCATGAACCAGCAGAGGGAGGTCGTCTACGGCTACAGGAAGCAGATGCTCGGGCAGGTGGGCCTGCGCGAGATGGTAAAGGAGTTCTCCGAGGAGACGGCCAACGAGCTTGTGGCCACCCATATAGATGAAAAGGCGCATCAGGAGGACTGGGACCTTAAGGCCGTAAGCGAGGCCGTGACTGCCCAGTTCGGCGTGCCTTTCGGGGCAGCGGACATGAACGGCGTCAACAGCCGCGAGGCCCTTGCCGAGGCCATTGCCGAGAAGGCGTGGAAGTCGTACCAGGAAAAGGTGGCCCTCGTCGGAGACGAGCCCTTCCTGCAGTTCGAGAAGGTCATAATGCTCCATACGCTCGATACGCTCTGGAAAGACCACCTCCTTTCAATGGACCACCTGAAGGGAGGAATCGGGCTCCGCGGATACGGGCAGAAGAACCCGCTTCAGGAATATAAGAAAGAGGGCTTCGAGATGTTCGCGGCTCTCATCGGCAGATTGAGGAGCGAGGTCTGCGAACGGCTCTTCAAGGTGCAGATAAGGAGAAATGACGAGGCCGAGCATGCGCAGAACGCTCCCCCGCCACCGCCGCCCCAGAGGGTGCAGAAGGTAAGGTATTCGCGCGGCGAGGAAGAGCGCGAGCCTGAAAAAGAGCAGCCCGTCACGAGGGCAGGCGACAAGGTCGGCAGGAACGACCCGTGCCCGTGCGGCAGCGGGCTCAAGTACAAGAGGTGCTGCGGCGCTACCGCCGTGAG
>CAZDUP010000202.1:0-4930 GCA_964508625.1 uncultured Thermodesulfobacteriota bacterium | reverse complement strand
GTGTCTCAGCCATTTCCGTGTTCCTCCTGTTTAGTTAATGTTTTTTGTGCGGCATGTCTTGCAAAGGCCATAGAAATCTATATGGTTGCCAGTGGTGGTGAACTCCATCGTCACCTCGTCCGGGAGCTTGAGGGCATGAGAGTAATCGACAAAGACGTCGCCTATCCTGCCGCACCCGGTGCACATGATGTGGTGGTGCGGAGACGGGTTCGGGTCAAAGTGCTTCCTTGCGGGGTCGATGGATATCTCAAGGAGCTCGCCCTTGTCCTTCAGGACCTGGACCGTGTTATAGACGGTCGCAAAGGAGACGGTCGGATACCTCTTCCTGATCTCCGTGTAGATCTCCTCGGCCGTAGGGTGGCTCGTGTTGCCCTCGAGGAACTTCAATATTGCGATCCTCTGCGGGGTGAGCTTGAAACCCTTTCCCCTGTATTTTCTTACTATCCTTTCCATCGCAGGCCCCCAATAAAGGCTAATGATTACTAACTTGGAATAATTCTATTATAGAATAAATTATAATATTGTCAAGTGGTGCGTCAATTTATTCCTAATATATTGATTTTAAAGGGATTTTAGCAAAAAACGCCGGCTTGAGAAGGCTTTTGGGACCTCTATTTTGTAAGCGATTCCTTGAGCATTCGCTCAAGAAATGCCTCAGAAGGGACGCTCCAGGCAATGAGCCCTAATGAGAGGAGCGCATGGATGTAGAAATCCACGTACATGGCTGAGAGGAAAAAGAGGCAAAAACCGAATATGAGCACCGCCTCTGCAAGGGCCATCGAGATGACAGGCGTTATGAGGATGTGCCTCAGGAGGGCCTCTGCGTCAGAGGCTTTGGACCTTACCTTCTCAGGCGCGTAGCGCGCCTTTGAAATGGCCACGGCCGCAGCTATCGACGCTGCGCTGAGTCCATAAAAGACCGCCCTCAGGACATTCTCGCTGAAGTCCGGTATGAAGCCACGGAAATAGATATAGAGGAACTTGATGAGGACGACGACACCAGCGTACATGAGGACAAAGGCCGCTGCAAATACGCCGATGAGAATGATGGAGCGCCTTATGCCCTGTATGATCTCTTTGTCCATCCTCGTTCCCTGATTTCCGTCATGTATGGCCATGAATGGGGCGTGGTAATCTTTACAGGATGCTGAAGAAGTCCGACCGGGACTTTTTCAGCGGCCTGCCAAATGGCTGGCCCGGCAATGCCTTTTGAGATAGAATCAACACGCATAAGCTAAAACAAAAGCCGCGCCAAATCAAGGAGGTTTTTAGGAATGCTCTTTATCACAATGCATATCGTACATCTCCTGACGGTCATCCTCTGGATAGGCGGCCTCGCATTCGTCACTGGCATAGTCCTCCCAATGGCCATCAAGACGCCGGACCCGCTCCAGAAGGTCCTCACCTTCCAGCGGATAGAGCACAGGTTCGCACCGCTCGCAAAGGTCTACAACATCATCGTCGGCATAACCGGCTTTGTCATGGTCTGGCAGACAGGCTGGTACGAGCTCTACTTCACGAAAGAAGGCTGGGCGCTCACCTTCATGACAGCCGTATGGCTCTTCTGGTTCATAATGCTCGTGGGCCTCGAACCCATAGTCATAAAGAAGATGCTCGACAAGATGGCAAGGGAAGGCGCAAAGATGGACATAGACGGGATATTCAGAAAGGTGAAGACCCTGCACTGGGGCATGGTCGCAATATCGCTCGCCGCCTCAGCCGCAGGCGCACTGGTGGCGCACTGGTAAAATACTTTGGGGGAAACTTTCTGAAGAAAGTTTCCCCCAAACCTCCTTCAAAGACTTTTAGTTCCAGTCCGGACCCCCGAAATGCATGGGGGTCCGGACTGGAAGACTCAAAACTTCTTAAAAAGCAGGTTCGAGAAAACTTTTTACAAAGCCCCCTCAAGTACTTCCAGCAGCGCACTACAGCCTGTAACCTATCCCCTCTATCTCAAGGAGCTTCTTCTTTATCCCTACGCCGCAGGAGAAGCCGCCAGGCTTACCACCCGCGGCAAGCACGCGGTGGCAGGGGATGATAAGCGGAAGAGGGTTTCTACCGCACGCGCCGCCGACAGCCCTCGCTGCGCCGGGAGAGCCTATTGACGCGGCTATCTCTCCGTAAGACCTCACCCGACCCCACCTTATCTTCTGAAGCGCCTTCCAGACAACTTGGTCGAATTCGCTGCCCCCGAGGCTCAACTTGGCCTTGAACTCGATTGGCCTGCCTCTGAAGTACACATCGAATTGCCTGAAGAGAGAAGTGAATATAGCTGGCCTCTCCACAGGCTCCGCGAGCCTTGAGAGAAAGGCCCTCTCCTTCTCAGCGAGTCCGATGGCTATTATGCCATTCTGGTCAGATGCGGCCAGGACAGCGCCTATCGGTGAATCATATCGAGCCCAATATGTCTTTTCCATGTAATCATAATAGGACGGATGCTTCGTCGATTCAACGGAAAAGACGGCCTTTTGACTTGGCAATGCTCATCTGTTAGAGTGATTGGGAATAAACCTTTAAGGAGAGCATTTGAGCTACCCCATAGCCTTCCTGTTCTGGTTTATTATGGTCCTTATTGCCATAGCCAACGGCGTCCTTGCCGAGAAGCTCTTCGTACCGAGGATGGGCGAGTACGCGAGCCACATCTACAAGTCCGTTGTCATAATCATCGTCATCTTCATAGGGGCCAACATATACATGACGAGGTTCGCGGTACCGCCTCTATTCTCTGCCTCGCTCAGGACCGGGCTCCTGTGGCTTACTTGCAGCATCATATTCGAATTCTTCTTCGGGCATTATGTCTTCGGATTCAGCTGGGAGAGGCTCTTCGCAGACTACAGGATATGGGAGGGCAGGCTCTGGTCGCTCGTGCTCGCATCCGAGGTCGCTGCCCCGCTCTTCTTTGCCTGGCTCCTGTCAAGACAATAGCAGCAGGAATCATCTCAGGAACGATGAAAAAAAATATACTGACGATAAACAGCGGCTCATCGAGCATCAAGTTCTCAGTCTACGGCTCTGGAGAACTTCTCCTCATAAAGGGCCTTCTCGAGCGCATAGGCCTGCCCGAAGGCTCGTTCAGGGCATGGGACCCTGCTGGCGCCGTAATCAGGGACGCTCGCCTGAGATTCGCAGACCACCCGGCTGCACTCAGTGAGCTGACAGGCTGGCTTAAAAGCAGGCCTGAAGGTAACGGATTGTCCGCCGTCGGCCACAGAGTCGTGCACGGGGGCAGCGTGACGAGCCCGCAGAGCATAAATTCAGCCCTCATGAGTAAGTTGAGAGATCTCCAGCCCTTTGCCGCCGAGCACCTGCCTCATGAGATAAAGGCCATAGAGGCGATTGGCAGCGCCCTTCCTGGGCTGCCGCAGGTCGCATGTTTCGACACATCGTTTCACGCGGGCATGCCAGAGGTTGCCCGCACCTTTGCCATACCTGAGGAGTTCAGGCGCTCGGGAGTTGTCCGATACGGCTTCCACGGCCTCTCCTACGAATATGTAATGGAAGAGCTGGGCAAGATAGACCCCGAGAGGGCGCAGGGGCGGGTGGTTATCGCGCACCTCGGAAACGGCTCCTCGATGTGCGCCGTGAAGGCTGGCCGTAGCATCGAGACGACAATGGGCTTTACGCCGCTAGGCGGGCTTGTGATGAGCACCCGCTCCGGCGACCTCGACCCCGGCATAATCGTCTACATGCTCAAAGCCAAAAAATACGGCGCTGACGAGCTGAATGAGATACTGAACCGTGCGTCAGGCCTCAAGGCAATATCAGGCACAAGCCCGGACATGGCCGACCTTTTGAGGGATGAGGGCGCGTCAGCGAAAGCGGCGCTGGCAGTACAGGTCTACTGCTATCAGGCTAAAAAGTTTCTGGGCGCCCTGGCGAGCGCGATGGGGGGAATAGATACCCTTGTCTTTACGGCAGGCATAGGAGAGAACTCTCCTGAGGTGCGCGAGAGGATAATCGAGGGCATGGGCTTCATGGGGCTTCAAGTGGACAGCGAAAAAAACCTTGCGGGAGGCCCGGTGATCTCAAAGGGGCCTGTCCTGATACGTGTGATGAAGACAAATGAAGAGTTGATGATAGCCCGGCATACGGCGAGAGTGCTCAGGTTTTAAGGACTGCTGAAAAGGCACATCTGCTTTGGATCTTTTTGAGCAGCCTGAAGCTTGGGAGATTCGCGGTGTTGATTTATTCGCTTATATTGCTCTCGGCCCCGCTGTTCTGTGCCAGCGCCGTGCCGCCGCCGGTCGAGAGTTTCGCGACTATCTGGTCCCGCAAGGCAACAAATGCCGGCTTATCTTTCTTAGAGATGGACTTGTCGGCAACAGCCTTGATGCTCAAAGGGTTCACAAGCCTGTTGTTGATCCTTACCTCGTAATGGAGGTGCGGGCCGGAGCATACCCCGGTGCATCCCACGTATCCGATGACATCGCCCTGGTCTATCTTTGCGCCGCTCCTGACCCCTTTCCTTATCTTCGACAGGTGGCCGTAGCGGGTCACGTAACCGTTATTGTGCCTTATCTCGACGAGGTTGCCGTAGCCGCCTTTCCTTCCGGCTATCCTCACCACCCCGCTTCCCGCAGCCTCAATTGGCGTGCCGGTAGGCGCGGCATAATCAACGCCGTGGTGCGCCCTGTAACGCTTCAATACGGGATGGAAGCGGTTCTTGCTGAAGTGGCTTGATATCCTCCTGAACCTCAAGGGGCTCTTCAGAAGTGAACGCCTCAACGACTTGCCTTCCTCGTTATAATAGCCAGAGCCGCTATTACCCTCGTAATAAATGGCGGTGTACCTCTTGCCGCCGTTTACCATCTCCGCGCCGCTTATCCTGCCTGTCTTCACCGGCACGCCCTCTACATAGAGCGCCTCGGCCAGGATGGTGAAGCTGTCGCCCTTCTGTATGTCAGACGCGAAGTCGATGTCCCATGCGAAT
>CAZDUP010000201.1:0-4983 GCA_964508625.1 uncultured Thermodesulfobacteriota bacterium | reverse complement strand
ATAAGGGGAGGGTGTAAAAAGGCCTTTTCACCCCTCCTCAGTCCTCCCCCATCAAGGGGTAGGAGAAATCCCGCAGGCTGCGGCATGGTTTACGACGCGCCTTCTGGCTGAGCCCCTGCCTTGACCCTCTCGACCTTTATGACCTTCTTTATCTTCTTGAGCGAGGCAATGATGGATTTCAGGTGATTTGCGTCGCTCACCTCGACCTCGAATGTGCAGACAGCCTTGTTCTCCTGGTCGGTCGTTATGTTCGCGCTCGTTATGTTCGAATCAGCGTTCTTTATCGCGTTTGACATCTCGGCAAGCAGGCCCTTTTCGTTCCGGGATACGACCTGTATTGAGACCGGCCTCATGGCCTTGGCCTTGGCATCCCACGCGACCTCTATCCGGCGGTCGCGGTCTATGTGCAGGAGCGTCTGGCAGCCTGCCGCGTGTATGGCAACGCCCTGCCCGTGCGTTATGAATCCCTCTATCTCGTCTCCTGGAAGCGGGTTGCAGCACTTGGCGAACCTGACGAGCACGTCATCGACGCCGCTCACTATGATGGCGCTCCGGGTGTCCTTCTCGCCGGTCTTGAGCTTGTCGAACATCCGCTTGAAGGAGAACTTCTGGCGGTCCTTGAGCTTGTCAGCCGGGACGATCTTTCCGAGGACAGTGTTCACCGAGAGCTTGCCGTATCCGACCGACGCAAGCAGGCTCTCAGGACCCTGCACGCTCAGGGCTGATGCCGCCTTCTCGAGCTCGTCTGTCTTCATGTGCTTGCCGGGCTCGAGCCCGAGCCTTGATATCTCCTTTTCAAGCAGCTCTTTGCCGAGTTCGATGGATTTCGCCCTCTCCTCGGTCTTTATCCACTGCCTTATCCTCGCCTTTGCCCTTGAGCTTACGACGAATTTGAGCCAGTCCTTTGACGGGTGGTGACTCTGCGAGGTCATTATCTCGACCATGTCGCCGTTCTTGAGGCTGTACTTCAACGGCACCATCCTGCCGTTGGCCTTTGCGCCAGCGCAGGTGTTGCCTATGTCCGTATGGATGGAGTATGCGAAATCCACGGGTGTGGCGCCCATAGGGAACTGCTTTATGTCGCCCTTTGGCGTGAAGACGAAGACCTCTTCAGGGAAGAGGCCGACCTTCAGGGAGTCCATGAACTCTTCGGAGTCCTTAAGGTCCCTCTGGAACTCAAGTAGCTGGCGGAGCCAGGCGAAGCTCTTCTCGTCCTTGTCCTCGGCTCCCTTGCCCTCTTTGTATTTCCAGTGTGCGGCGATGCCGTACTCCGCGACCCGATGCATCTCCTCGGTGCGTATCTGCACCTCCATCCTGATGCCGTAAGGGCCGACCACGGTCGTGTGCAATGACTGGTACATGTTGAGCTTGGGTATGGCTATGTAGTCCTTGAACCTGCCGGGCACAGGCTTCCAGGCAGAGTGGATTATGCCGAGGACGCCGTAGCAGTCCTTCAGGCTCTTCACAATCACCCTGAAGGCCATTATGTCGTAGATCTTGTCTATCTCGACGTCCTGGCCCTTCATCTTCTTGTATATGCTGTAGAGGTGCTTTGGCCTGCCTGTCACCTCGCCTTCTACGCCGCTCTCCGTGAGCTTGGCCTCTATCTGTTCTTTTACGGTGCCGATGAAGTTCTCTTTTATATTGAGGGCAACCGCGAGCTTTTCCTTGAGCTCAGCGTACTTCTCCTTGTCGAGGTACATAAAGGCCAGGTCCTCGAGCTCTGTCTTTATCCAGCCCATGCCGAGCCTGTTGGCCAGAGGCGCGTATATATCTATCGTTTCCTGGGCGATCTTTCTCTGCTTCTCAGGGGTCATCGAACCCAGGGTCCTCATGTTGTGGAGCCTGTCCGCGAGCTTTATAAGGATGACCCTGATGTCCCTGCCCATTGCAAGGACCATCTTGCGGAAGTTCTCTGCCTCCTGGTCGGCCTTCTTTTCAAAGGTCATGCGGCTGAGTTTCGTGAGCCCGTCGACCAGCCCTGCTATATCAGGCCCGAAGAGCTCTTCGAGCTTCTCGAGCGTGGTATGGGTGTCCTCGACAGTGTCATGCAAGAGGCCCGTGGCAACGCTCTGAACGTCCATCTTGAGGTCCGCGAGTATATTGGCCACCTCAAGGGGGTGCGTAAGGTATGGCTCACCGGACTGCCTTATCTGCCCCTGGTGCAGCACGCCTGAGACCACGTAGGCCTTCTTAATGACGTCGAGGTCTGCTTTGGGGCTGTAGGCCGCAACCTTCTCTATTATGTCTTCAAGACGGACCATATCATTCCAATTTAACGCAAACACTCCCTCTTTTCAATAGACTTCGGGGCGGAGAACCCCGATTTCGGCTGAAAATCAAAGGATTTGCGAGGGGTATTTACGATTGCTTTAGGGGCCCCTTTTCTGTTATCATTTCTGGATGAGGTTAGCAAAGATATTGCTCGCGTTATGCCTGGCCTTCGTTGCCCTGGGCCTCGGCACATACTTCTACTTTACACGCACCCTGCCAGCCCTGGACACCCTCCAGGACTATCACCCCAACCTGGTCACAAAGGTCTGGTCACAGGATAACAGGCTCATAGGCGAGTTCTACATCGAAAGAAGGATAGTCGTCAACATCGACCGGGTGCCCAGGCACGTCATTAACGCCTTCATAGCGGCCGAGGACTCGAAGTTCTTCGAGCACGAGGGCATAAGCTACACGAGCATCATCCGCGCTTTTCTCAAGAACCTTCAGGCAGGCCGGGTCGTACAGGGCGGCTCCACCATAACCCAGCAGGTGGCAAAGAGCTTCTTCCTCTCCTCTGAACGGACCATCTCCAGGAAGATAAAAGAGGCCATAATGGCCTTCAGGATAGAAAAGAACCTCAATAAAGAAGAGATTCTCCACCTCTACCTCAACCAGATCTACTTCGGCAACGGAGCCTACGGCATACAGACTGCCGCAGACGCCTATTTCGGCAAGGACGTAGCCAGCCTCACCATCTCAGAGGCTGCACTGCTCGCGGGGCTTCCAAAGGCCCCGAGCAGGTACTCCCCGTACGAGAACATGGACCTTGCCAAGGGCAGGCAGGAGTACGTCTTAAGCCGCATGGCGGAAGAGAAGTTCATAAAGCCCGAGCAGGCCAAGAAGGCTGCCGCGGACAGGATAATGCTCATGCCCAGGCGCTCTGACGCCCTCTGGGTGGGCCCCTACTTCACCGAGGAGGTGAGGAAATACCTCGAGGCAAAGTACGGCAACGACCTCCTGTACAAGGGCGGGCTCGAGGTCCATACAACGCTCGACGTTGAGGCCCAGAAGGCCGCGAACAGGGGCATTGACGAGGGGCTGCGCGAATACGACAAGAGGCGCGGATACAGGGGCCCTGTAAAGACGCTCAAATCAGATGACGAGATAAAGGCATTTGACAAAGACCTCGACAAGAAGTTCCTCTATGAGCCGCCCTCTCCGGGCAGGTATTACATGGCCGCGGTGACCGCCTATAATCAGAAAGAGCGGAGCCTCGCCGTATCAATGGGCTCGAGACGCGGCAGGATCGCCTACCCTGACATGGAATGGGCAAAGCTCTACAACCCCACGACCCAGCCAGACGGCGGCAAACAGGCTGAGCTCTCTACCCTCTTCAAGCCAGGCGACGTCATACAGGTAGCGGTAAAAGAGTCGCCTGCGGACGCATCTGCCGTCATACCCCTGAGGCTCGAGCAGGAACCTATGGCCCAGGCCGCTCTCCTCGCAATGGAGCCTGAGACCGGGGCAATAAGGGCGATGGTCGGCGGCTTTGACTTTGCCAAGAGCCAGTTCAACAGGGCGGTGCAGGCGCAGAGGCAGCCCGGCTCCTCATTCAAGCCCATTATCTATACTGCTGCCATGGACAACGGCTTTACTCCCGCGTCCATCGTAATGGACGCGCCTCTTGTCTTCGACGATGCCGAGAAGGAGACCTCATGGAGGCCCAGGAACTATGACGAGCAGTTCTACGGCCCCACGACGGTAAGGGAGGCCATAGCCCGCTCAAGGAACATAATCACCATAAAGGTCCTGCAGGAGGTCGGCATAGGCAAGGCCCTTGAGTACGCGAGGCTCTTAGGCATAAACTCGCCGCTTGCCCGCGACCTTTCGCTCGCGCTCGGCTCTTCGGCCGTGACGCTCCAGGAGATGACTGTGGCCTTCTCAACCCTTGCCAACCTCGGCGTCAAGCCGGAGCCGCTGCTCGTCACCAGGGTAACGGACAGGACCGGGGCTCTTCTCGAAGAAAACACACCGTTCTCAACGCCGGTCCTGAGCCCGCAGACCGCATACATCATGACGAGCCTCCTTCAGAGCGTAGTGGAGTCAGGCACAGGCATGAGGGCAAGGGCCCTGGGCAGGCCCACGGCAGGAAAGACTGGCACCACCAACAACCTGAACGACGCATGGTTCATGGGTTATGTGCCCGGCCTTGCGGCAGGTGTCTGGGTGGGTTATGATAATGAAAAGCCCCTGGGGCACCGCGAAACAGGAGGCAGGGCAGCGCTGCCCATCTGGCTCAAGTTCATGCAGGGCGCAACAAAGGATATGCCTGCGCGGAGCTTCCCTATACCGGACGGCCTGGAGTTCGCGAGGATAGACCCTGAGACGGGCCTCCTTGCAGGGCCGTACACGCAGGACGCCGTATTCGAGGTATTCAAGACAGGAGCGGCCCCTGTCCAGATCTCCGGGCCGAGGACGCAGAAGGACCCTTCGGACTTTTTCATGGTCGATACTGACCCCGCGCCTGTGAAACGAAAAAAGCCAGACGAATCAGAGTTCATCGACTGAGGACCCATGCAGCCGCTTGTTGACGCATACGAAAGAAAGATAGACTACCTCCGCATATCGGTCACTGACAGGTGCAATCTGCGCTGCGTCTACTGCATGCCGCCCGAGGGCATAGACCTGGCCGAGTCAAAAAACATCCTCAGGTATGAAGAGATACTGAGGCTCGTACGCATCGCCGCGAACCACGGCATAAAGAAGGTG
>CAZDUP010000200.1:0-5022 GCA_964508625.1 uncultured Thermodesulfobacteriota bacterium | reverse complement strand
CACATTCCAGTGCCTCGAGACGATAAAGGCCCATTCGGACGTGCCCTATGAAATTATTATCATGGACAATGGCTCGACCGACCGCACCGGAGAACTGCTCGAGCGGATAGAGAACGCGACAGTAATGCGGAACAGGGAGAACGCAGGGTTCCTGCGCGCCTGCAACCAGGGGGCACGCGCAGCCAGGGGAGAGTTCATACTCTTTTTGAACAATGACACGCAGGTCCAGCCGAACTGGCTGGGAAAGCTGGTAGAGACCGCGAAGAGCAATACGACATGCGGCGCAGTCGGCGCAAAGCTCGTCTTCCCGACCGGCAGGCTTCAGGAAGCCGGGAGCGTCGTCATGCCCGACGGCTCGACGCGCGGGAAGGGGAGGAACGCAAATCCGCTCAGCCCGGATTTCTCCTCCATTAAAGAGGTGGAGTACTGCTCGGGCGCATGCCTGCTTGTAAGAAAAGAACTCTTCTTTAAGCTGGGAGGCTTCGATGAGAGGTACGCGCCCGCGTATTACGAGGACGTAGACCTCTGCTTCGGGATACGGAAGCTCGGCTACAAGATTATCATCCAGCCCGGCGTCCAGGTCCTCCATTACGAATTCGGCAGCAGCTCCTTTGGAAAGGCCTACGAGTTGAGCCTTGAGAACAGGAAGAAGTTCGTTGAAAAATGGGCGGATGAGCTGAAGGGTTCCCCTTGAATGGAGCGCCCTGATGAGAATTGGTATTGATTGCAGCGCCGCCTTCTGGAAGACCCTTACAGGGGTCGGCGTCTACACCTATAACCTCGTGCACGCCCTCTCGAAGGTGGACGCGGTCAATAGCTACACCCTCTATCCTGTATTCTATAACGCGTTCAGGGGATTCGAGAAAAGAATGATGCCGCCGAACTTCAGGATAGCGCACGATGGCACGAGGGGCCTCCTTGCAGGGGTGCTCTGGCCAGCCGTGGTGCCTGCCTCCGTGAAGGAGGCGGCTCTCGGAGAGGTAGACATCGTGCACAGCAACACTTTCGCCGGTCCGGTCCTTAAAAAAAAGAAGCTCGTATCGACCATATACGACGCCACTGTCGTCACTCACCCGGAATGCCACAGCAGGGCCAATGTCATCCGGTGCAGAAGAGGCATGGAAGAGAGCATACGGAACGCTCGGGCGATAATAGCCATCTCGGAGCACACGAAGAAAGACCTTGTCGAGAGGCTCGGCGCTCGGCCTGAACTCATTACCGTCACGCATCTCGCGGCAGGCCCTGAGTTCAGAGAGGTCAGGGATGCGGCTGCCCTTGAAGGCGTAAGGAAGAAGTACGCACTTCCGCAGAGGTACGTACTGTTCATGGGCTCTCTCGAGCCGCGAAAGAACGTGAAGACGCTCCTTCAAGCGTATGCCGCTCTTCCGGAGAATGTCAAAAAAGAGTTCTCCCTGGTCATTGCGGGCGCAAAGGGCTGGAAGAACAGCGATATACCAGGCATTGTGAAAGGGCTAGGGATAGAACAGAAGACAGTCTTCCCGGGCTTTATAGATAAGGGGGATATGAGCGGCGTATACTCGGCTGCCTCTGTCTTTGTCTTTCCCTCTTTGTACGAGGGATTCGGCCTTCCGATACTCGAGGCCTTTGCCTGCGGCGCTCCGGTAGTCACGTCAGATACCTCCTCCATGCCAGAGGTCGCCGGAGACGCGGCAAGGCTTGTGGACCCGCTCGACCCTGCGGCGCTCGGCGCAGCGATAGAGGACATACTGAGCGATGAGGGCAGGCAAAATGAGATGAGGGCAAAGGGCCTCAAAAGGGCGGCCCTCTTCTCTTGGGAGAGATGCGCGAAAGAGACGATAGCCGTATATGAGAAAGTCTACAGGGGGGTAGCTTGAAGATACTGATCACCGGCGGGGCTGGCTTCATAGGGTCGAACGTGGCGGATGCATACATAGACGCGGGCCACGAGGTCGTGGTGCTGGACAACCTCTTTACAGGCAAGCGGGAGAACCTCAATCCAAAGGCGAAGTTCTACCTCATGGACGTGCGCTCGCCAGAAGTTGCGAAGGTCTTTGAGCATGAGAGGCCGGATATCGTGAACCACCACGCGGCACAGATGTCTGTGCCAGCCTCTGTCGAGGACCCGGTCTTCGACGCGGACGTCAACGTAAAAGGCCTGCTCAATGTTCTGGAGGCTGCGCGAAAGAATGATACGAAGAAGGTGATATTCATCTCCTCAGGCGGCGCGGTCTACGGCGAGGCTTCAGAGTACCCGACCTCTGAGGAGTGCAACCCGGTGCCTGCCTCGCCTTACGCGATAACTAAGCTCGTATCTGAAAAATACCTCGCCTTCTACCGAGCCCAGTACGGCCTCGACTACACGGTCCTGAGATACGCGAACATCTTCGGACCCAGGCAGGTGCCGCACGGCGAGGCTGGCGTGGTCGCCATATTCATGGACAGGCTCCTCTCGGGAAAGCCATGCATTGTCAACTGCTATACGGACGAGCCCAGGGGGATGACCAGGGATTACTGCTTTGTGGGCGACGTGGCGAAGGCCAACCTCGCTGCGCTTCAAAAGGGCTCGGGCAGGGCTTACAATATCGGCACTGGCGTTGCCACGCACACGCTCGACCTCTTCAACGGGATATACACGGCTCTCCTGAACAAGGGGCTCTCCTGCCCGGAGCTCGAAAAGCCGGGCAAGGGAGAGGCGCGCCCCGGGGACATAAGGAGGAGCTGTCTTAATGCCCGGAGGGCAAAGGCAGAGCTCGGCTGGACGCCAGAGACCGGGCTATCAGAAGGAATCGTAAAGACACTTGACTGGAGGACCGGCGGGTCCCTTCAGCGGAATATTTGAAAGGGGAAGTAAAAAGATGTCCAGAAAGGCTCTCATAACGGGCATAACAGGTCAGGATGGCTCATACCTCTCGGAGTTGCTTCTGGGTAAGGGCTACGAGGTCTACGGCATGGTCAGGAGGGCGAGCCTCGACAGGTTCGACAGGATAGACCATATAAAGGAGAGGATCCATCTTGTGCAGGGTGACCTCACTGACCAGTCATCTCTCGATGAGGCCATAAAGGAGATAGGGCCGGACGAGGTATATAATCTTGCCGCGCAGTCCTTTGTGCCTACCTCCTGGAACCAGCCCACGCTGACAGGCGAGGTCACGGGCATGGGCACGACAAGGCTCCTCGAGGCCGTTCGCAAGATAAAGCCGGACGCCAGGTTCTACCAGGCCTCGTCGAGCGAGATGTTCGGCAAGGTGAGGGAGGTGCCGCAGACAGAGCTCACCCCCTTCCACCCGAGGAGCCCGTACGGCGTTGCAAAGGTATACGGCCACTTCATAACAGTAAACTACAGGGAGAGCTACAACCTCTTTGCCTGCTCCGGGATCCTTTTCAACCACGAGTCGCCGAGGAGGGGCCTCGAGTTCGTTACGAGGAAGATAACCCACGGTGTAGCCCGGATAAAGTCAGGACTTTCCAGTGAGCTTCGGCTCGGAAACCTCGATGCCAAACGGGACTGGGGTTTTGCCGGGGATTATGTCGAGGCAATGTGGCTCATGCTCCAGCAGGGCGAGCCGGACGACTATGTCGTGGCAACGGGCGAGACCCACAGCGTCAGGGAGTTCGTGGAGATAGCCTTTGGCGCGGCCGGGCTCGACTGGAAAAAATACGTGGTCATGGACCCGAAATTCCTGAGGCCCGCCGAGGTAGAGCTCCTTGTGGGCGACCCTGCCAAGGCGATGAAGAAGTTAGGCTGGAAGCCCAGGGTCTCGTTCGAGGAGCTTGTGAAGATGATGGTAGAGGCTGATCTGAAGGTTCTGAAAGGTGCCTAAGGCGCTCATAACAGGCATAGCCGGGTTTGCGGGCTCGCACCTGGTGGAGAGGCTCAAGGGCCGCTTCGAAATATCAGGCACGATCATCGACGGAAACCTAGGCAACCTCTCGGGCTTTACCGGGCTCGATCTCGTAAGATGCGACCTTCTCGACGGGGCCGGTGTCGAAGGCCTCATAGCGCGCTTGAGGCCTGACTTCATATTCCATCTCGCGGCCCAGTCCATGCCGTCCTTCTCCTTCGGCCATCCGGCAGAGACGCTCCATACGAACATATTCTCCACGCTAAACATCTTCGAGGCGATCGTAAGCTCGTCGCCTGAAACCGTCGTGCTGAACATCGGCTCCGGCGACGAGTACGGCGACGCGGCACAAGAGTGCCTGCCGGTTAACGAGCGCGCGGAGCTCCGTCCTTTAAACCCGTATGCCGTAAGCAAGGTCACGCAGGACCTTCTTGCCTTCCAGTACTGGAAGAGCAAGGGGCTAAAGGTGGTGCGCGCCCGCCCGTTCAACCACTTCGGGGCGCGCCAGGCAGAGAGCTTTGTTGCAGCCGAGTTCGCAAAGCAGATAGCCGAGGTCGAGGCTGGGATAAAAAAGGAAAAGACATTGAAGGTCGGCAACCTCGAAGCTGCCAAGGACTTCCTCGACGTGAGGGACGTCGTGGCCGCCTACGAGCTCCTTGTCCAGAAGGGGGCGTACGGAGAGGTATATAACATCGCCTCCGGACGCGCCGTGAGCATAAGGGAGATGGCTGAAAAGCTCATATCCCTCTCTACCGAGAGTATCGAGATAGTGCAGGACCCCTCCAGGAAGAGGGCGACGGACGTGGTTGCCCTCTATGGAGACGCGGCCAGATTGAAGGCCCTGGGATGGTCTCAGAGGTACACGCTGGATGAGTCCCTTCACGCCCTTCTCGAATACTGGAGGGCCAGGGTCAGAAGATGAGGATAGGCATAAACGCCCTCTTTCTCCTGCCTGGCAAGGTGGGCGGAAGCGAGGTCTACTTGAGGAACCTCGTTAAGTGGCTGCCGCGCGTTCAGCCTGAAAACGAGTACCTCCTATATGTCAACAGGGAGTCGGCCGGGCTCATAGAGGCAGAGGGCGTGCAGGAGGTCCGCTGCGGGATTGCGGCCGGGAGCCGCCCGATGAGGATATTATACGAGCAGACTATGCTGCCGCTGCTCGCCCGGCGGCACAGGCTCGACGCGCTCCTCTCGGCCG
>CAZDUP010000199.1:0-5031 GCA_964508625.1 uncultured Thermodesulfobacteriota bacterium | reverse complement strand
CGTACTCTTTGCCGTACGCCGCAGTGACGAGCGACGAAGACAACAAAGCAGATGGGACTTTTTCAGCAGCCTGCCTCATGCCTCGATATCTATGAGATGCCTCCTGCCTTCGAGAAAGTCTTCAAGCCTCTTCAAATCACCGGGGCTTGAGCCCGTTATCCTTATGTGCATGCCCCTCGGATAGACCGGGTTCGTATTCTCGCCTACGACGACGCCCTCGAACTCGCTCAAAGCCTTCTCCTCAGGAGGTATGTAGAACCTGAGCGTGACCTGCGCACCCTTCTCAAAGGGTCTGTCGGTCATGACAAAGACGCCGCTCTTTGAGATATTCAGTATGAAGTCAGCGCAGCTCTCGTTATTGCAGCCCTTGCACTCGACAGAGAGGCAGACAGGGAAGCGCACCCGCTCCCTCCTGTCCCCACCGTCCCACTCGATTATCTCTCCGTGGCTGTCTAGAAAGAGCTTGTCCATGACATTAATCCATCCTTATGAGCACCTTCAAAACGCCCTTTTGGGACGCATGATCGATGGCCTCCAATGCCTCGTCCATTGGGAATATTTTTGATATGAGCGGCTTCACGTCTACGCGGTTCTCCTCGAGCGCGAGAAGGGCAGGCTGAAACGGGCCGCACCGCGAGCCAAGAAGCGTGACCTCGTCTATCACGACCCTGTTGAGGTCACCGCCGTTCCTATGGGCGACCGTGGTCTTCAATATGACTGTTCCCTGCGGCCTCACCAGGTCAAGGGCAGTTGAAAGGCCGCCCTCGCTCCCCGTGCAGTCGACGACAAGGTCGAACTGCTTGGAGAGGCCCTCTGGGCTTGTGCGATACGGGATGTTCCTCGTCTTCAATAGAGACAGTTTTTCCTCGTGCCTGCCTATGACAAGCAAGGAGCAATCCGCCGCTGAGAGGACCTGGGCCACCAGAAGGCCCAGCCTGCCGTCGCCCAAGACGCAGGCCCTCGTCTCCTCGTTTACCCTCACCTGCTCGAGTATCTCGTAGGCGGCAGCAAGTGGCTCGACAAAGACCGCGGCCTCGTCGCTTACCGTGTCCGGGAGCGGGTGCAGATTCCTCATTGGCAGTGTGAGGTATTCGGCGAAAGCGCCGTCCTTGCCGAGTATGCCCAATACCTTTCTCGACGGGCAGTGGTTCTCGACCTTGTGTTGGCAATACTCGCACCTGCCGCAGCCCAGGTTTATCTCGCCCACGACCCTCTTGCCCGAGAGCCTCTCGTCAGCGCATTCCTCTATGACGCCCACGAACTCATGTCCGGGCACGCCCTTGAAGCCCATATAGCCCTTCGCTATCTCCAGGTCTGTCGCGCACACCCCCGCGAGCGTCACCCTTACGAGGGCCTCGGCAGGGCCTGGCACCGGGGCCGGATATGACCTGTCCATCCTCAATCCATTATCAGAAATGATAGCCTTCATGCAGGGAAGTATACCAAAAGCACGGTTTTTGCGCATCTCTAAAAACCGCCGCGTCCCGTGACTTCAGTCACATTAAGGTACTTGCAATCTCCATATTTTATATCTATCAGTTTTTTGGACAGGAACGCAACATATGCAAATCCCTCATGAATTGAACGGCAACTGGCTCAAGCACACGAGACGCGCCATAGGCTTCATCGTCCCCCACAGGGGCATCCTCTCGGTCATAATGCTCCTCACCCTCATACTCGCCGCGCTCGGGGCCCTCGAGCCGCTTGTCATGAAATACATCTTTGATATGCTGGGCACAGGCGTGATGGCCTCGCTTCTCACTGGCATCTTAATGCTCGTGGGGCTGAACCTCACGCGCGAGGCCGTGAACAGCCTCTCCAACTGGCTCGCATGGAGGGTGCGCCTCGATGTGAATTACGGGATACTCGAAGCGACAGTCTCGAGGCTGCACACGCTCCCGGTGACCTATCACAGGCAGGAGACGGTCGGCGGCATCATGACCAAGCTCGACAGGGGCGTAAACGGCTTTGTCAGCGCCATTTCCGACATGGCCTTCAACGTCTTCCCCGGCGTTGTCTATCTCGTCATATCGCTCTTCGTCATGTTCAAGCTCGACGCAAGGCTCTCGTTCATCGTCCTCTTCTTCGCGCCGCTGCCCGCGCTTATAGGCATGTGGGCCGCCGACGAGCAGACGATCCGCGAGCGCATGCTCGTGGAGCGCTGGACAAAGATATTCTCGCGCTTTAACGAGGTCTTGACCGGCATATTCACGGTAAAGAGCTTTGCCATGGAGGACTCTGAGAAGAGGCGGTTCATGGGCGGGGTCGTGAGCGCCAACAGGATGGTGCTCCGCGGGGTAGGCATAGACACCGGCGTGGGCGCGGCCAAGAACATAGTCGGCATACTCGCGAAGATATCGGCCCTGACTGCGGGTGGTTACTTCGTAATACAGGGCGAGATAACGGCTGGCACGCTCGTGGCATTCCTCGGCTACGCGACCGGCCTCTTTACGCCGGTGCAGGGGCTTACCGGCGTATACCAGACCATGCGCAAGGCCACGGTCTCGCTCGGCATAATATTCTCGATACTCGATGCCCACGACCACATGTCCGACTCTCCAAAGGCAAGGCCCGTGGAGAGGCTTCGCGGCGAGGTCTCTTTCGACGGCGTCAGCTTCTCATATCACGGCGCGAGGCCGGTATTGAACAACATCTGCCTGCACCTGAAGCCGGGCGAGTGCGTCGCGCTCGTTGGCCCGAGCGGCGCTGGAAAGACCACCATAGCCGCCCTGCTCCAGAGGCTCTATGACCCTGATTGCGGCTCCATACTGATTGACGGGGCTGATATAAAGGAATTGAAGCAGCGCTCTTTAAGGGCAAAGATCGGCGTAGTCTCGCAGGACGCCCTGCTCTTCAACGATACGGTTGCCAGCAACATCGCCTATGGCAGGCCCTGGGCATCAGTGGAGGAAATAACAGCCGCGGCAAAGGCAGCTAACGCGCATGACTTCATAATGCGCCTGCCAAAGGGATATGACACTCTCATAGGCGAGCGCGGCGGCATGCTCTCTGCCGGAGAGAAGCAGCGCATAAGCATCGCCCGCGCAATCGTGAAAGACCCGCCAATACTCATACTCGACGAGGCGACCTCTGCCCTTGATGCCGAGTCTGAATTCGCAGTCCAGCAGGCGCTCGAGCGCGTAATGGAGGGGCGCACAACCCTCGTCATTGCCCACAGGCTATCGACCGTTGTAGGCGCGGACAGGATACTGGTATTAAAAGACGGACAGATAGTTGAGTCCGGAAGCCACTTCGAGCTATTGAAGACCGGCGGCTACTACGCCAGCCTCGTCGAATGCCAGTCAAGGGGCCTCGCGATCAGCGCAGCCTGATTCAGCGCCGCTTTTTCTTACTGAATACTTCCTTATAATAAATGCTGTACGCCTGGATGGGGCAGTGCTCGCAGTCCGGGTTTACGGCCTTGCATGTCTTTCTGCCGTGGAGGATGAAGAGGTGGGTCGCCTTTGTCCATCTCTTTGAAGGAATAATCGAGGTAAGGTCAGCCTCAATCCTGTCCGGGTCGTCGGCATTGGTGAGGCCGAGCCTCTGCGCCACCCGCTTAACGTGGGTGTCTACGGCGAGCGCCTCCTTGCCGAATGCGTTGCCGAGCACTATGTTTGCCGTCTTCCTGCCGACGCCCGGAAGGCTCGTCAGTTCTTCGAGCGTCTCAGGCACCTTGCCGCCGAAATCCGAGATGAGCCTCTGGCAGCAGGCCCTTATGTTCTTCGCCTTGTTCCTGTAAAAATTAATCGAGCTTATGTCCTGTTCAAGTGCCGCGGACTCTGCATAGTCCCTAGCCGTCCTGTACTTTTTGAAGAGGCCTTCGGTCACCTTGTTTACGAGCTTGTCAGTTGCCTGTGCGGAGAGTATCGTCGCGATGAGGAGCTCAAGCGGGTTTATGAACGCGAGGGCAGAGCGGGGGTCGGGGAATTCCTTTTCAAGTATATCGAGGACCTTTGCGGCCTTCTCTTTCCTGTCCATTGCGTACCGTCCCCTGGAAAGATTTTTTCCGGCTCAGTACGTCCTTTCGATGACGAAATCAGCCACTGCGATAAGGGCAGCGCGCTCGATGGTAGGCTCGAATATATCAAGCTCCTTTTTCGCGGCCTCTATGTAGGCCCTCGCGCGCTCCATCGTGTACTCTATGCCCTTGTACCTGTTGATTATTGATATCACTCTCGCGAGCTCTTCGTGCGTGAGGCCGTCGCCTTCGACCGCGTCCCTGATGATCGCGCGCTCAGCCTCGGTCGCGAGGCTCGACGCCCTTATAAGAGGCATCGTCACCTTGCCCTCACGGAGATCATTGCCAACGGACTTGCCTAAGTCCTCGTCAGTTGAAACATAATCCAGGCAGTCGTCCATGAGCTGGAAGGCCATGCCCAGGCCCATGCCGTAGTTAGCGAGCGCAGCCTCCTTCTCGCTCCCCGCGTTCGCGAGTATCCCGGCCACGCGCCCTGCCGCGGAGATGAGGACAGCCGTCTTGTTAGCGACAACGTCGAGGTATTCCTGCTCGGTCGTCTCAGCGTCGCTGTGCTTTATGAGCTGCAATACCTCGCCCTCTGCCATGCGCGTGGTCGTGTCAGAGAGCACCTGGAGCACCCTCATGTCGCCATGCTTCACGGTAAGGAAGAAGGCCTTTGAGAAGAGGTAGTCGCCCACGAGTATGCTCGCGCCCTCTCCCCAGACAGTGTTGGCCGATGCGGCGCCGCGACGCAGGTTGGCATTGTCCACGACGTCGTCATGCAAAAGGGTCGCGGTATGTATGAACTCGACCACGCCGGCAAGCGGTATGTGGTTCGTGCCGGTGTAGCCGCAGAGCCTCGACGAGAGCAAGAGCACCATGGGCCTGAACCTCTTGCCGCCGCTCTTCAGGATGTATTCCCCGACCTTGCTGACGAGATAGACGTTGGAGTTGAGGTTGACCTTGAACCCCTCCTCCATGGCCGAAATGTCGTCCTTTATAAGGTCGAATACTTCCTGAATCTGCATGCCTGCCGATGCCTTCTTCTCTTTTAATCCCGTAATCTGTGC
>CAZDUP010000198.1:0-5053 GCA_964508625.1 uncultured Thermodesulfobacteriota bacterium | reverse complement strand
GGCATCAAAGAGGGGCTTCGCATTTTGAGAAAGGCGAAGGAGTCCTTTGACGTGCCGATACTGACCGACGTCCACTGCACCGAAGAGATCGAGGCCGTCGCTGAGGTCGCGGACATCATACAGATACCCGCGTTCCTCTGCAGGCAGACGGACCTGATAGTAGCTGCCGCAAAGACAGGACGCATCATCAATATAAAGAAGGGGCAGTTCATGGCCCCGCGCGACATGAAGAACTCGGTGAAGAAGGCGCAGAGCACTGGCAACGACAAGATAACGCTCACTGAGCGCGGCTCTTCATTCGGGTACAACAACCTCGTCGTTGACTTCAGGTCAATACCAGTCATGAGAGAGCTCTGCCCGGTCATATTCGACGCCACGCACAGCGTGCAGTCGCCCGGCGGCATGGGCGAATGCTCTGGCGGGGACAGGGCAATGGCGAGGGTCCTGGCGAGGGCGGCGGCTGCCGTTGGCGTTGACGGCTTTTTCTTCGAGGTGCACCCAGACCCTGACAAGGCGCTCTGCGACGGCCCGAACTCGATTGCATTGAAGGACGTCGCGTCAGTCATCAGCGAAGTGGTCGATATAGACAGGGCAGTGAAGAAGGAAGCGGACTTGTCATTGCGAGCGTAGCGAAGCAATCTCATCCTTTTTCAGGCGGGTTCAATTTTTCAAATTGAACCCGAAAATTCGTAGGGCCGTGCACGACAATTCGGGTTCAGGGTGCAACCCTGAAGCCGCCAATTATCTTTAATCGTAGGGTGGGCTCTGCCCACCAAAAGTAACCCCCCTCAGTCCCCCTTTAGAAAAGGGGGAAGAATCCAGAACGGATGTGACTGATGCTGACCAGAGACGCTGTGGAGACCGCTAAAAGGGTCCTTTCAATCGAGGCCGATGCCATAAGGGCGCTCATCGGAAAGCTCGACGGAGAGTTCGGCAAGGCCGTCGAGATGATCTGCTCATCCACGGGCAGGGTCGTTGTATGCGGCATGGGCAAGTCAGGCATCATCGGCCAGAAGATCGCCTCGACTCTCGCGTCTACCGGCACGCCTGCCTTCTTCCTCCACCCGGCTGAAGGCGTGCACGGCGACATCGGCATGCTCATGAAAAACGACGTGCTCATCGCCATCTCGAACTCCGGCGAGACGGAAGAGCTCATCAAGATAATCCCCATCGTAAAGAGGATGGGCGTGAAGATGATAGCAATGACAGGCAGGAAGGACTCTGCGCTCGGACGCCACGGAGATGTCGTGCTCGACGTCGGCGTCGCGGAAGAGGCCTGCCCCATGGGGCTCGCGCCCACGGCCTCGACGACAGCGGCCCTCGCGATGGGCGACGCGCTCGCCGTCGCTCTCATCGAGAAGAAGGGCTTCAAGGAAGAGGACTTCGCGGGCCTTCATCCCGCAGGCAGCCTCGGCAGAAGGCTCATGAGAATATCCGAGCTGATGCACTCTGGTCAGACATTGCCCAGGGTCAGCCCGCAGACGCCCATGCGCGACGCGATATTGGAGATGACGGCGAAGAGGATGGGCCTCACCGGTGTATTCGAAGGCAAGAGGCTCGTCGGTGTCGTCACTGACGGCGACTTGAGAAGGGCGCTTGAGAAGGGCGCTGACGTCATGGGCAGGGTCGCCGCCGATGTCATGACCAAAAACCCGAAGACGATAAACGGTGAGTCGCTTGCAGAGGCCGCGCTACGCATGATGGAAGAGCATTCGATAACGTCGCTCTTCGTGCTTGGAGAGAGCGGAGAGGCAGAAGGTGTCGTGCATATGCACGACCTCTTGAAGGCCGGGGTGGTGTGATTCTCCGCGGGTTCCATTTTTCAAATTGAAACCGAAGGTTCGTAGCGCCACTTGCGAACAATAGGGTTCAGGGTGCAACCCTGAGCCCGCAGAGACAGGCTAAAGCATTGACTTGTTAGTTTGTCATTGCGAGCGCAGCGAAGCAATCTCAGGTCTTTGGTAATGGGATGAGATTGCGTCGTCGCCTTCGGCTCCTCGCAATGACAGGCTCGGACGATTGTTTTTCCCGTCATTCTGAGCGAAGAATCTCGGTGTTGAAAGCCAGAGCGAAAGCAGATTCTTCGGGTCGCTTCGCTCCCTCAGAATGACAAAAGTTGCATCGCGGTTCTCATTGTGACGTTTTAATATTTTTTTCAAGAAATTTTAACTAAATTGCTTGACAGAGAATATTATGTACGGTATAAGGGTGCAAAAATAAGAAGAAAAGTGACTCGCTGTACCTGTTGAAGAATAGAAATACCAAGTCTCACATCTCTATCCGTTTCACGCCTAACCGTTTCAAGAAATTGCATGACAGACGTCTGTAAGGAATTGTAGGGCATAATCATCTGAGAAAAGGATGACCATGCACATCAACAGTTCTTAGCAGAGTTGGTCGCGCGCTCCTGGTTCCTGAGTCTCAAGCGCAAATCTACGTGATAGCGCTTATTGCAGCAGTGCAGTAATAACTCACACAGAAAGAAGGAGGAAGAGACGGATGAAGAGAATCATGTTGTCGGTTTTTGCAGCTGCGGTCACGGCCGCGTGGGCAGTACCTGCCAGCGCTACTGATGTGACCTTCAGTGGACAGTACAGGGTAAGGGGCGAGTACAGGGAAAACGTTGATTTCAACGACGATGTCAATGACACCATGTCATCCATCACCCAGAGGGTCAGGCTCACCGCCAATGCAGAGGCAACTGAAGATACCTCGGTAAAGATCACCCTCCAGGACACCAGGCTCTTTGGCCAGGGTGGCGATGGAAACGGCACCCTTACCGATGTAGGCACGAACACCGTAGACCTCCACGAGGCCTATCTGAACCTCGAGAAGCTCTTCGGCACCCCGGTTAACTTCAGGGTAGGCCGCCAGGAGCTCGCCTATGGCGACGAGAGGCTCATCGGCGCGTTCAACTGGTCGAACAACGGCAGGGCATTTGACGGCTTCAAGTTCAACTACGCTCAGGAAGGTCTGAACGTTGACCTCTTCCGCATGACCATCGCCGAGGATACTAACTCGGCAACCAACGATGATACGACCTTGACCGGCGTTTACGCCACTCTCGGCCAGATCATCCCGAACAATACCCTCGACCTCTATGCCATCAACAAGAACGCCAACGTTGGCAGCGCGCTTGACTTCTACACTATCGGCGCAAGGCTCAAGGGCGCGGTAGCGGGCCTCGACTACACCCTCGAAGTACCCTATCAGTTCGGTGAAGCGACTGTAGCTGGCACTGACTTTGACCTCAGCGCGTGGGCCTTTGCCGCAAAGGCTGGGTACACCATCCCCGGCGCGCCGATGAACATCAGGATCGGCGCCGAGTATGACTTCGCCACCGGCGATGGCGATGCAACTGACAATGACGTCGAGAACTTCCAGACCCTTTATCCGACCAACCACAACCACTTCGGCATCGGCGATGTGGTCAACACCTGGTCGAACATCCACGCCTGGTCCATCAACGTATCGGCTGATGTGACCGAGAAGGTCAGGCTCTATGGCGCATACTGGAGCTATAAGCTTGCTGAGGACAACGCAGCAGGCGAAGATGAGCTCGGCAGCGAAATAGACCTCCTCGCCACCTACAAGTACAGCAACAACGTATCGATGGAAGCTGGCGCGGCTTACTTCATGCCCGAGGATGCGTCCATCGCTGCAAACGCACCGGACGATGCTCAGACCTGGACATACCTCCAGATCACCGCAAACTTCTAATCCCTCGCGGGATTGGAAAGGCAATAAGGGGCAGGCTCGAAAGGGCCTGCCCCGTTTTTTTTGTGCGGGTTCAGGTTTCCAACCTGAACCCGAAATTTCAGTAGAGTGACAACGGATTTTTGGGTTCAGGGTGCAACCCTGAACCCGCATAGAAGGGCAGGGGGATTATCGTAGGGTGCGCCGTGCGCACCAGTAATAATCCCCCTCAGTCCCCCTTTGGAAAAGGGGGAAGTTAGAATGAGTAGTCTTCAAACCCCCTCTTTTCTAAAGAGGGGCAGGGGAGATTATACGTTGTCATTGCGAGCGCAGCGAAGCAATCTCAGGTCTTTGGTAATGGATGAGATCGCTTATCTCGCCCCATCCCTGGGGCTCGACACTGCGGGCTGCCGCGCCTCTGGCGCAGCATTCAATTCTTGCTATCCTGCAAAAATTGTCGTCTCCTTTGGCTCCTCGCAATGACAATGCCTCAATTCCCTCTGTTTTACCGCTTGTCATGACTTCATTTTTCGTTGACAATCATTTGAAATTGATATAGATTTGCTGTATCCAGAGAAGCTATTCGCCCCTATTGCCGGGGCTTTTTCACTTCAAAAAAAGCCTGTCGCATCGTCAGCCGCATCTTTAAGCAAGCCCCTCCAAAGCGGGGCTTGCGCAAATGACTGAAAATTGAACCGGAACATTGATAAAAGTCATATATCAGAGTCAGAGCACTTTGTATATTGGAGCCAATTTTCCACGCTCAAGTCGGGCATAGCCGTACCTTTTCCGAGGTACGCATAAAAAGGAGGCGGAGTGATGGCTAACAACGCGGAAGGGCCGATCCCGGCCTGGCAGGTCTTTTACGATAACATGTGGCTGTTGCTGATACTCGGCGTCGTCGTGCCGACAGTGGTCTACACGGTCTGGGGGCTTATCGAGATAGTGATGGTGCCCCAGCTCCCTGTGGCGCCTTAAGGGGGAGGGACAAGATATGGCGATATACGAACCGGAAAGAGTATGGTGGAAGCCTTTGAGCAAGGACGAGAGGATCTGGGTCGCGCTGGCCCTCATCTGGATGCTCGTCTCCTTCTTCTTCATGCCCATCTATCACCTTGTCGGCGCGCAGAACCCTCCCGCCGAGACGTACAAGGTATCGGCTGAGCAGTTCGACAAGCTCGTCGAAGGCATGGTGGCGAAGTACCAGGTCGGCGAGGAGAACGGCTTCCCGGTCGTGCACCCGAGCCCTGACGAGCCCGTCTATATAAGGGGATCGATGTGGCAGTGGTACCCGATCATAGAGCTGGAAAAGGGCAAGACCTACAAGATACACCTCTCGTCGATGGTCATACAGCAC
>CAZDUP010000197.1:0-5060 GCA_964508625.1 uncultured Thermodesulfobacteriota bacterium | reverse complement strand
GGGGGGCCGCCACGCCGGCCCCGTCTCCCTTCAAGACCTGGCAGAGATTCATTTCCAAAAAATATTGCACATAGAGACTTGCTCGTATCGCTCCGGGCTTGTAGAATTAATAAAGACGGACGCCTCAAAAATGAAAATACGGAGACTCCGGGGGGCTTTCCGAAGAGACGCGAAAATGGCAAAAGACTACTACGAGATACTTGGTGTGCCCCGGAACGCTTCCGATGAGGATATAAAGAAGGCCTACAGGAAGCTCGCCAGGCAGTTCCACCCTGACCTCCATCCTGACAAGAGAAAGGAGATGGAGGCGAAGTTCAAGGAGATAAACGAGGCGTACCATGTCCTGAGCGACCCGAAGAAGAGGTCTGACTACGACCTTGCCGGGCAGGTCGGTTTTGAGACAGGCACCGGCGCGCCGGGCTATCCGCCCGGAGGAATAAACTTCGAGGAGTTCGGCTTTGGCGGAGGCGCCGGTTTCGAGGACATCTTCAGCGAGCTCTTCGGCCGCGGAGGCACAAGGGGCAGAAGGGTAGCCCAGCGGGGCGCTGACCTCGAGTACTCCATTGCGCTGGATTTTATCCAGGCGGCAAAGGGTACTGAGGTCAAGGTGAGCCTTCCGGCAAGGGGCGGGGCAGAGACGTTGACCGTAAAGATACCGTCTGGCGTGAACACAGGCTCACGGGTCAGGGTTGCTGGCAAGGGCGAGCCGGGCCTGGGCGGCGGCCCTCCCGGGGACCTTTACATCCTGACAACGGTAAAGGAGCACCCCTATTTCCGCCGTGAAGACAAGGACATATACGTTGACATGCCGATAACCTTAAAGGAAGCGGTGAGTGGCGCCGAAATAGAGGTGCCGACAATAGACGGCACTACGAAGATAAAGATCCCGCCTGGCACCCAGGGCAGCTCCTTCGCATAAGGGGCAAGGGCATATACGGCCCAAAGGGAACGAGAGGTGACGAGTACGTCTCGATAAACATCGCCGTACCGAAGAATGTAGACGATAAGTCACGGAAACTTATAGAGGAATTCGAGGACCTAAATCCCTATGACCCCCGGAAGGGACTGTGGTAGAATTAGTTAAGACGATAGCTTTGATTGACCCAAGAATCCCGGGAGATAAAAGGCTTTAGTGCCGTGAATACGGCAATAAAGAAGGCGATTTAGGTAGTCAAACGCACCTAATGAGCCGAACGGCTTGTCAGGCCCAAAACCCGGTTCGCGGGCGCACCGCGGACTTCAAGAGGTTAGTCATGACCGAACTTGAAGAGATAAAAGAGAAGCTAACACCGGCTGCTCGAAGGGTTCTGGACGCCGCCATCGAGGAGAGCAAGACCCGCCAGCATTACTATCTCGGCGTTGAACACCTCTTTTTAGCCTTCGCAAAGGTCGAGGAGAACTTCTTCCGCGAGGTGATGGAAGACCTTAACCTCGACGTCTATCACGTAATAAACTTCCTTAACGAGCACCTGAACGTATCCAGGCAGTACATAGGCCTGGGGCTCAAGGTCCCGCCTGCCACCAGGAACGTCTTCAGGCTGGCCCGCGAAGAAGCGCAGAGGTGGGGGCGCGACGAGCTCGACGCCACAGACCTCTTCATAGCGATATTCCAGGAGAACCACAGCCTTCCCGCAAAGGTATTCAGGAGCTTCGGCCTTGACCCGGACTACGTCATGAGGCGCATAACCGTAAAGGTGCGGAGCAAGGAGGAGATGGAGGAGGAGCTCAAGAAGAAATACGAGCTGCCGCCCAACTTGAAGCACTTTGCCGTGAACCTCAACAAGCTCGCGCGCTTTGACAGGCTGCCGGTCATCATCGGCAGGGAGCACGAGATAGACCAGGTAATGGAGATACTCTGCCACGTTGACCGCTCCAACTCGGTCATGATAATAGGCGAGCCTGGCGTGGGGAAGACGGCCGTTGTCGAAGGGCTCGCGAGGAGGATAGAGCTCGACCCCAAGAGGGTGCCAAAGCGCCTTCGCGACAAGCAGATAGTGAACCTGCAGATGAACTCGGTCGTGGCCGGCACCATCTTCAGGGGCATGTTCGAGGACAGGATTGAGAAGATAATAAAGGAGATAAAGGAGAGAAAGAACATCATCTTCTTTATCGACGAGGCACACACACTCATCGGCGCTGGCTCGGCAATGGGCGTGCCCTCTGACGCGGCGAATATCTTCAAATCGACACTCTCCCGCGGCGAGGTGCAGATAATAGGCGCTACCACGCTTTCCGAGTACAAGGAGTTCATAGCAGAGGATGAGGCGCTCGCGAGAAGGTTCAGGCTCGTGCAGATACAGGAGCCCTCGGTCGAGGAGACCAGGAAGATACTCTACGGCATAAAGCCCAGGCTCGAAAGGAACTACTCTGTAAAGATAACCAACGAGGCGGTTGAGACTGCCCTTGACATGAGCACCAGGTACATGCGGAGCCTCAAGATGCCGGACAAGGTCATCGGATGGCTCGACACCTCGAGCGTGAAGGTCGAGATAAACAGGCCATCGGAACCCGTGAAATCCGACGACGTCATAGAGGTCATCTCCCAGGAGACCCGCATACCCAGGGACATGATCTTCAGGGACACGGTCGGCAGGTTCAAGGATATGGAGAAGACACTCGCCAGGAGGGTCGTGGGCCAGAGGGAGGCAATAACCGCCCTCTCCAAGAGGCTCCGGCTCAACAAGGGCCCCTTGAAGGAGAACTTCTCCAAGCCCGATGGCGTCCTCCTCTTTCTGGGCCCCACCGGCGTCGGCAAGACCGAGCTCGCGAAGTCGCTCGCGGACTTCCTCTTCGGCGACGAGAAGAAGATGATACGCATAGACATGAGCGAGTACAAGGACTCTGCGGTCGCAGTAGACAAGCTCATCGGAATGCCGAGGGGCATAGTGGGCTCTGAGCGCGGTGGACTCCTTACCAACCCGGTGCGCGAAAACCCGTACTCGGTCGTGCTTCTGGACGAGATCGAAAAGGCGCACCCCTATGTATTGAACCTATTCCTCCAGGTCTTTGACGAAGGCTGGCTCACTGACGGCAGGGGCAAGAGGGTCTACTTCAGCGACACGGTCATCATCATGACCAGCAACCTGGGCGCGGACGTATTCAAGAAGTACGTAAAGCCCCTGGGTTTCATGGCTGACGGCGACGTGGACGCGAGGGCCTACAAGAAGGACATAATGAGGGAGATAGAGAACGCCCTCTCGCCTGAGTTCCTCAACAGGATAGACGACATCATCGTCTTCACTCCCCTTACGAGGATAGAGGTCCGCGAGCTCACCTTCATGTACCTCGAGAAGATACGGGAGCACATGGAGGCCTACGGCAAGCACATGGCCGTCACTGACAGGGCAATGGACCTGCTGGTCGACAAGGGCTATAACCAGAAGTACGGGGCAAGGTTCTTGAAGAGGCACGTTGACGAGAAGGTGAAGGTCCCTGTCACGCTCAAGTGGAAGGACGGGGACTTCTTCAAAATAGACGCGGTCGACGACGAGATACTTGTCGAGGTGACCCACGCAGGAGAGCTTACGCCCGCATGATAAAGACAATCCTCGTTCCGCAGGACGGCTCCGCTTTCGGCAGATCGGCGCTGGATTACTCGATGTGGCTCTCAAAGAGGTTCGGCGCCGTTCTCGCCGGGGTGCATGTGGTCGACGTAGTATCACTCGAAGGCCCTTTTCTCCACGACATCTCAGGCTCTCTCGGCTTTGAGCCGTTCCTTAACTTCTCGACCCGCATGCGCGAGGCAATGGAGGCCAGGGGCAAGACCATCCTCTCCGTCTTCGAAGAGGCCTGCAAGGAGAACAACGCCGAGTGCGAGAGCCAGATAACCTTCGGCATCGTGGCGAACGAGATAATCGAGAAGGCCAGGGTCGCTGACCTGGTCGTGATTGGCAGGCGCGGGGTCAATGCCCAGTTCGAGTACGGGCTCCTTGGCTCCACGACAGAGAGCGTCCTGAGGAGGTCCCCGAAGCCCGTACTGATTGTTCCCGACCAGTTCACAGAGCCCAGGAACCCGCTCCTGGCCTATGACGGCAGCCAGAGCGCGAGCAGGGCCATGCACTCGGCAGCCGAATGGGCAAAGACGCTCGACCTGCAGCTCACGGTCCTTACCGTCTCTCCGACAGAAGACGACCCTGTGCTCTCAGAGGCTGCGGCCTATCTTAAGCCTTATGACATAAAGGCGAGCTTCGTCCACAGGAAGGGCGACGCGCCCATAGTGATAGAGAACTATTACAAGGAGAACGGCCACGACCTACTTTTCATGGGCTCATCCCACCATTCGAGGCTCGTTGAGATGGTCCTCGGCTCGACCACCGAGCATGTCATGAGGACGGTCAAGGGGCCGTTCTTCCTGGAGAGATAGGCCCGAGCCCTTGCTGATACTCCTCATCACGCTCGCAGCAGCCATCTTTCTCGTCTTTTCAACCCTGCTCCTCTATAACAGGTTCAGATTGAAGCTCACCTGGGGGGCTGCCCTGAAAGAGACCTTCTGGGACATGCTCTCCGTGATACCCGTACCTTAAATCGATTTTTTCTTCGATATCCCCTGATGCCGCCTCTTCCCTGTTGACTTATACGTGCTCCGGTGCTAATTTTTTCTGGTAAGCCGGCAAGACAAGTAATCCTCCTGCCAAGCCAAGTAAATCCGCGGATAGACGACTTTCCGGACCGAATTCATCTATTCTGAAGGGCATGTACCGCATGGTTGTCGAGGTCAAGAACGACCATACAGAAGAGATCAAGGGCTATCTCGAGGCCAACGCCGAAGAGCCCATCTCCCGCCTTCTCGCGGACATGCACTCCTCTGACATCGGCAGGCTCCTTGCCTCGCTCGAGGACGAGGAGGCCATGCGGGTCTTCAAGCTCCTCTCCCCTGAAGTCGCCTCGGACGTGCTCCTCGAGGTCGACGAGCGCCTCAGAAAAGAGCTCATCTCCTCCATATCCTCGGAAGAGCTCATCGAGGTCGTCCACGAGATGGAGACCGACGACGCGGCAGACGTCATCTCCGAGCTGCCGGTCGAGGACGCCAAGCAGGTCCTCGAAGGCATCGACCGCCACGA
>CAZDUP010000196.1:245-5155 GCA_964508625.1 uncultured Thermodesulfobacteriota bacterium | reverse complement strand
GTCGGTCACGACCCTGGTCTTGTTGTAATATGGATGGAAGAGGCCAGCGAGCTCCATGAGGTAAAATGTTATCCTGTGCGGCTCCATCGCGACCGCGCTCTTTTCAACGAGTTCCTCGAAGGCTGCGAGGTGCTTTATTATAACCGCCTCTTCCTTCGAGTCTATCTTCGAGAGTAGCTTTGCGTCAAAATGCTCCGGCACGTCGATGCCCTTCTCAGCCGCAAATCCGATGATGGACTTTATGCGCGCGTGACAGTATTGTACGTAATAGACCGGGTTCTCAGGCGCCTGGCTCTTGGCAAGCTCGAGGTCAAAGTCGAGCTGCGCGTCAGGCCTTCTCATGAGGAAGAAGAAGCGGCATGCGTCTGCGCCGACCTCGTCCATTACCTGGCGGAGCGTGACGAACTCGCCCTCTCTCTTGCCCATCGGCACTGGCACACCCTTGCGTAAAAGGGCAACGAGCTGGATGAATATTATCCTGAGCTTCGTGTCATCGTGGCCGAGCGCGCGCACCAGCGCCCGTATCCTGCCCTCGTAGCCGTGGTGGTCCGCGCCCCAGATATTGACGAGAGAATCAAAGCCCCGCTCGAGCTTGTCGAGGTGATAGGCGATATCGGATGCGAAGTACGTCCGCTCTCCGTCTGCCTTTATCAGGACCCTGTCCTTGTCGTCGCCGAACTCCGTGGTCCTGAACCAGAGCGCGCCCTCTGCCTCGTATATATAGCCCTTTTTCCTGAGGGCCTCTATCGTCTCCTTTACCTTGCCGGAATCGTCGAGGCTTTTTTCGCTGAACCATACGTCGAAGGTGATGCGGAAGTCCTCGAGGTCTATCCTTATCCTCTCGAGCATCGCGGCCGCGCCGAATTCTTTATAGCCCGGCGCGCCTGCCTTGCCTTCGCCGTATTTTGCAACGTACTCCTGGGCGATTTCTTTTACGTACTCGCCCTTGTAATAGTCCTGCGGAAACTCGACTGCCTTGCCCTTCAACTCCTCTGCGCGTAGCCTTATCGACTCGCCGAGCGTGAAAACCTGCCTGCCCGCGTCGTTTATGTAATACTCCTTCGTGACAGCGAACCCGGCCGCATTGAGAAGTCGGGCGAGCGCATCGCCAACAGCCGCTCCCCTGCCGTGTCCTATGTGCAGGGGGCCGGTCGGGTTGGCGCTCACGAACTCGACCTGCACCTTTTTGCCCGCGCCTACCGCGCTCTTTCCGAAGTCAGCGCCCTTTGAGATGATATTTTCGAGTATGCTGAGCCAGAAGGTCTTCTTGAGGAAGAGGTTGATGAAGCCCGGCCCCGCGACATCGCATTTTTCTATGTCCGGGTGAACGGATATCCTGTCGGCTATTATCCTTGCGACTTCCCTCGGCGGCTTCTTCTCAAGCGGAGCGAGGAGCATGGCGATGTTGGTAGAAAAATCCCCGAAGTCCTCTTTCTTGGGCCTGTCGAGGACTATTTCCGGAAGGGATTCTGTTGTAATCAGCCCTTCCCTGCGCGCGGCATCGACAGCGTCCGCGACTATGCCAGCTACACCAGCCCTCATTTCTTGACCTCTGTTATTTCCCTGTACTCGGCGGGCCGCCTATCTTTAAGAAAGACCCATTCCTTCCTGATGTCGGAAACCTCGCCCAGGTCTATTTCAGCCAATACCACGCCCTCGGATGCGCCGCTCGGCTTCTCTATGAACTCGCCGTCAGGCCCGCAGCAGAAGCTCCTGCCGTAGAACTCCTGCTTCTCCTCCTTGCCGACCCTGTTTACCCTCATTATAAAGAGGCCGTTGGCGTGCGCTGAAGCGGCTATGGCCCTCTCCCACTTTCTCTGCGAATGCTCGAAGGCAGATGCCGTAAGCGCGAGCACGACCTGCGCGCCCTTCAACGCCAGCACCCTGAAGCCCTCTGGGAAGAATATGTCCCAGCATAGCTGAACGCCTATCCTGCCGAAAGGCGTTTCGAATACCGGGAAGCCGAGGTCTCCGGGGCTGAAGTACGCCCTCTCTTCCCATAGCGGTATCTGCGGCACATGCACCTTCCTGTACTTGCCGATGATGCCCTCCGGCCCGGCCACGATGGCCGTGTTGAAGTACTTGCCGCCGGCCTCCTCGAAGACGCCGCCGCAGAGCACTACCTTGTGCCTCATGGCAGCCTCTTTTAAAAAGGTAGTAGTCGGCCCTTCCTCATTTTCAGCCAGAGAGAAATGCTTCTGGTCTATCGAGGCCGGGAACCAGGGCAGGCTGAAGAGCTGCGGCAGGGCGATAATCTTCGCACCCTGCTCAGCGGCGAGATCTACGAGCATGTCGGCCTTTGAAATATTCCTCTCCCTTTCCGGGCCAGAGGCAAGCTGTATGCCGGCTGTCTTTATCTTCTTTTCCATAGGTTTTGTACGGAATTATGCGCTGGTCTCAACGACAGGGTCAATTGGCGGATTGGGGCTCTGTCCTGGGCGCTTCTATCTTGTATACGACCTCGTTCCTGCCCAGTTTGCCGAGCTCCTTCCTGGCTATCTGCCCGATATAGCGCTTGTCATTCCCGAGGAGCTTGATCTTTTCGGCGAGGTCGGCGTTCTCCTTCTCGAGCGAGGCGTTATAGGCGAGTATGCCGTCCCGCTCCTGCTTGAGCCTGAAAAGCTCGAGCACGCCCTTTTCGCCGAAGACGGCGGCTATGCCCACAAAGAGGACCACGGCCAGGAGCAGCACATGCTTTTTTTTGAACAGCTCGAAGCTCATCATCATCCGGGCCTTTCCGAATACTTAGGATTATCAGAGTGCCCCAAAAAAGTCAAGGGCTGAGAAGCCTCGAAAATCCGCTTTCTGCCGAATGAATTTCCATGCCGCGCGCAATCAAAATAGGTTGACATACAATACCGCGCTGAATATTATATACTGACTCAACTCACGTGATGCGGAAGTCTCAAATCTCTCGGGGTCAATGAGAATGAACAGGCTTAACTGCCCTAAGTGTGAGAACTCGTTCTACACGGCCGCGAGGAACCCTCACCTGCCCTGCCCTCACTGCGGCTTCGTCCTGAAGGTCAATGAGCCGGACAGGAGGACACTGTCGCGGGACCCGAGCCAGAGGTTCTGCGACCTCATGAAGGGCGAGGTAAGGATACCGGCCAAGACCGTCGATATCTCTGACACTGGCCTGGGCATAAAGATGATGGGCTATCTGCCCTTTGACCAGGACGACCGCGTCAGCGTCTTTGTCCGGGACCTCAACATGGAGAGGGTCGCGGAGGTCGTCTGGACCAGGAAGTTCTACGGCATATCGAGGGCCGGGCTCCGCTTCATTGACATAGCGCATACGCGCTGAACCGGTAACAGTATATCTGAGAGGCAGGGCCCGGCAAGCCGGGCCTTTTTTTCGGCAGGGTTCGGGCTGAAATCTGTTTATCAGGCGCGCAATTTAGAGTATCATATCGCGACGAGACACTATCATATGGCCGAGAAAAACAATACAGGCGTCTTCAGCTGCCAATCCATAACAAAGGCTATCTCCCGGAGGCACGTATTCTCAAGCGGGCTTCCCATTGAAGAGTCGCAGGTCCAGCCAGCGAGCATGGACTTGAGGCTCGGGAAAAAGGCCTACAGGCTCATCTCGAGCTTCCTGCCCGAGGAGAACCAGGTCATGGACAGGCTCCACACGCCTGACCTCTACGGCTCGGACCTCGTCATGTACGAGACCGACATCTCCAACGGCGGCATACTTGAAAAGGGCCACGTCTACCTCATCCCGCTCATCGAAGAGCTCGACCTTCCCAAAGACGTGCGCGGCAGGGCAAACCCCAAATCAACGACAGGACGGCTCGACATATTCGCCCGCGTGCTCACTGACAGGAACCCGAGGTTCGACGATATCTCATGCGGCTACAAGGGCGGGCTCTACCTCGAGGTCATGCCCAGGTCTTTCACCATAAAGGTCCAGGAGGGGCTCTCGCTCGTGCAGCTCCGGCTCATACGGGGCGAGTGCAGCCTTACGGATTCGCGCCTCAAGGCCCTGCACAAGGACTCGCGCCTGCTTTTCAACGGCGAGGACCACCTCTCTTCGACCGAGATAAAGGTATCCAAGGGCCTTTTCATGTCCGTAGATCTCAGCGGACAGAACGCCGACGGCGTAATCGGCTACAAGTCCAAGAGGAACAGCCACGTCGTGGACCTCACGAAAAAGAACCACTACAACATAGCTGATTTCTGGGAGCCCATATACAGGAACAACAAGGGCACCCTCATTCTGGAGCCCGAGGAGTTCTATATCCTCTCGTCAAAGGAGCGGATAAGGATACCTCCGAGGTACGCGGCAGAGATGGTCGCATACGAGGCAGGCTCAGGAGAGCTCCGCACCCATTACGCCGGGTTCTTTGACCCTGGCTTCGGCTTCGGGTTGAAGGGCGAGGTCAAGGGCACCAAGGCTGTCCTTGAAGTGCGCGCGCACGACGTGCCCTTCATGATCGGCGACGGACAGACCTTCTGCAAGCTCTTCTTCGAGCGCATGGCCGAGGTGCCGGACAAGGTCTACGGCCCGCGCATAGGCTCTTCCTATCAATACCAGAGCATAACGCTCAGTAAGCAGTTCAAGAGCATCTAACCGGCTGACCAACCAAGAACCCGACCGGCATAAATGGCCAAAGCCAACCCAAAACAGGAAAAAGACAACGGCATCAGGCAGGAGATACTGGGCATCGGCCTCTTTGCCGTTGCCCTATACTCCGGCGTAAGCCTCTTTTCCTCATGGCAAGAGGCCAACTGGGGCGGCTGGCTCGGCGAGCTTCTCTCAAGGGCGTTCCTCGCCTCCATAGGATACACCTCGTTCGTATTCCCGTTCATACTGCTCCTCCTTTCAGTGGGCCTGGTGCTGAGGCGCTTTTTCAGGTTCAGGGTCGTCGTGCCGGTGAGCTTCCTCTTTTTCGTGCTCTCGT
>CAZDUP010000196.1:0-235 GCA_964508625.1 uncultured Thermodesulfobacteriota bacterium | reverse complement strand
GGCCTCATCGGTTCCGCTGAAGCGGGCGGCCTCATCGGTGCATTCCTTAGCGGGATATTATCTGATTTCGTCGGTGAGACCGGCGCAATCATATTCCTCTCAGCCGTGATACTCATAACCTTCCTCGTTGCGACCGGCCTCTCTATAATACAGCTCGCGGTAAAGGCCCTGCCGCCCACTGTGTCCGTCTTCAGATTCCTTGTTGAGAAGATGCGCTCTGATAAAGAGAGCGCTG
>CAZDUP010000195.1:0-5200 GCA_964508625.1 uncultured Thermodesulfobacteriota bacterium | reverse complement strand
AACTTGTCCATTAAAATACCCCGTCATCTGAAGGTTGGAGGACCATGACTGGGGCTGCAAGCGGAGTGAATCAGCGGGTCATAGGCAGATGTTGACTCAAGCGGATTAAGGAGCGGATTCTTTTCAGCCCGGCACTCTATTGACCGTACCTCCATTGGACTGCATTCGTCCAATGGCGTAAGTATATGAAATAGATTATTAGATTCTCATTAATGAGCAATCCGCTGACTATGGGCGTTGTGGATTGAGACAGGGAGAGGCGCTTTCCGGCCTGGGGTGGGAGTCCGAAACCGGAGAGAATGCCGGCGCTCCGTGCCGGCTGCGGCGGCGCCCAATCGATTCCCTTCGGAAGTTCGAATCTGACATCCCGGAATAAGTAAAAGGGGAGGGCGAAAAAATTTCGCCCTCCCCTTTATTTTCTTGGCGCGCCCGGAGAGATTCGAACTCCCGACCCTCTGGTTCGTAGCCAGATGCTCTGTCCAGCTGAGCTACGGGCGCGTATATCGTGCCTGCCGTAACCGGAAGATTTTAACATCTGGGGGATTTGAGTCAAGTGATTAGTAGGTAGGGAAAGGCTGGTCAGAAATATAAAAGGGGCAGGGAGTCCCCGCTCTCCTGCCCCTGTCCCGGGCGGGCATACGGCAGAAGCCCATTCCTCAGCCCCGCTTCCGGCTTCCCGCCCAAGTTGTATAACGGGCCTTGAAAAGGCATTGAATGAGTCTTCCTGCTCAGGTGTACATTTACCATCATCCGCAACGGAACAAAACTGTACCTGCGTACAGTCCTTCTGCCAGAATATGCTTTCAATCCTGAGGCCAATCAAATAAGATTATAAGGATGGTTTCTTTCCGGAGGGATAGATGGACTCGATAACGCTTCTGGGGCTTTTGGGCGGCACGCTTACCACGGCCTCGTTCTTTCCGCAGGTCATAAAGACCTGGAAGACCCGTTCCACAAAGGACGTCTCCCTTGTGATGTTCCTGCTGCTCTCGACAGGCATCTGCGTCTGGATAATATACGGGGTGAAGATAGGCTCTCTTCCGGTCATCGTCGCAAACTCCATCTCCCTCGTATTCTCGCTCATAATCCTGGCGCTGAAGATCATATACAAGTAGGGCAAAAAAATACCCGCCCCCAGAGGAGGGCGGGTATGGTACGTCCCTGCTTGCCTATCAACCGCAGTACTTCCTGCCCCTTTTCATCAGGTATTTCTGGTGATAGTCCTCTGCCTCATAAAACTCATCTGCCGGCGCTATCTCGGTGACTATCTGCCTGCTGTATATGCCCGTTTTCTCGACCTCTTTCATCGATTCCCTTGCCTCGCGCTCCTGCGCGGCCGTTGTATAGAAGACAGCTGACCTGTACTGGCTGCCAACGTCAGGCCCCTGCCTGTTGAGCGTCGTTGGATCGTGTATATCCCAGAATATATTGAGCAACTCCCTGTAGCTCACCTTATTCGGGTCAAAGATGACCTCAACAGCCTCGGCATGTCCGGTGTCATGTCCGCACACGTCCTCATATGTGGGATTGACCGTTGTCCCTCCGGTGTAGCCCACCCTGGTCGAGACAACTCCATCAACGGTCCTGAAAGTCTCTTCCACCCCCCAGAAGCAGCCTGCCGCAAAGACGGCCCTTTCATATCCCTTTTTATCCATATGCTTCAAGCCTCCTCGAATATAATTATTATATCGCGAATCCATATTCGTATGAGTGACAAAAACCACTTGCAACTGAATCTTATGGAAATCGATTATGACCTGCTGTGCAAAGTCCGCAATTGCATCTGCTGAGAGGCGAACTGGCTAAAAAATGTTTTTAAATTTAAAGTTTCATAATTACGGATTTTCTTGTAAATGACATGCCATTATGGTAATTTGAGAACCGCCGAAAAATATAGTAAATGGGGCTTATTCAAGGGCAATATGGCAATCAGAATAGTTCTTGCTTTCAGTAACAGCTTATTTTCTGAAGGCGTCTCGAAGCTCCTGGCAGGCGAGCCCGAGTTTGAGGTCGTCTCTGTTATCGAGCCTGATCGTGCCTGTACCGCCGCACAGCTTGAGAAGCTTCGTGCAGATATCATCATCTCCGATTTTACTTCCCTTTATAACAACCTCCCTGAGCTCGAGGACGACCTGAGGAAGGTGCATCTTCTCCTGATAGACACGAGCTGCGGCCGCGACAACCTGGTTTCTGCCGTCCTGCACAAGAAGGTGAGCGGCGTTCTCATGAACAAATCAGATTCGTCCATGCTCAAAAAGGCCGTGAAAGAGGTCCATAAAGGCGAGATCTGGCTCGACAAAAATACCTTTAAAAGCATACTCCACGGCATCAACTCGGCTGGCGGAGAAAAGTCTGCGCTCTCCTCCAGGGAAAAAGAGATAGTCGGCCTTATCGGCAAGGGTCTGAGAAATAAGGAGATTGCCACAAAACTCAATATAAGCGAGACTACCGTAAAGACGCACCTGACCAGGATATTCCAGAAGCTCAACATCAAGGCAAGATCAGAGCTCATCAGCTACGCGATTAAGGCCGATGAGATGAACCATACCCGTATTCAATAACCCTGCTTTCCCCCTCTCATACCTTCGTACTAATACTCAGATGTATTCCGCAAATGCTTTTTCCCTCAATATTCAATGAAAATCGGCCTGACCTTTGACAGTCGTACTACTAAGGTATTACTATGTCATCGCCTTTTTCAGAATACGATATACTGAGATGGCAGTACTACTTTTTATCGGGATTTCATACCACCGGAGGATTGTCACTTTCAAGAACAGTATGTAACATAAGTCACCAAATTCAGGACTCCGCGGAATAACATGAGTCAAAATAAGGGCTCCAAATCCTACAAGGCCGTCATCCAGGTCTGTCCCGAGTGCGCTAAAGCCTTTTATTCTCTGGATAAACATGATGCGACCTGTACGTTTTGCGGCTTCCATTTCATCGACAAGAGGGCCAGGGAACGTGTAAGGACAAGCATTGGCTTCCTGATGAAGATGACCGGCCGGACCCTCCGGGCGGAGATCGAGGATTACTCCCGGACCGGCATCAGGCTGGCGTACAAGGGGAGCCCCCTTGACATCGATTCAATAATAGACCTCGATATAAGCGAACTGGCCATGAAGGTCAAGGCCCGCGCGGTCTGGACCAGAAATGCCGGGCAGGACTTCTTCCGGACCGGTTTCAGGTTCATAAGGGAGAGGGAGGGTTTTTACGCACAATGAAGCGCACCGTGGTACGGGTCATCGCGATCCTGATCTGTTTTCTTGCAGCAGCGCACATCTCCTTTGCGGCCGGGCCGCAGCCAAAGACTGAACAGGCTGCCCCGGAATACGTCATCGGGCCCGAGGACGTGCTTGAAATATCGGTCTGGAGAAATACCGAACTCACGAAAGTCGTGACAGTAAGGCCTGACGGCAAGATATCTCTTCCGCTCGTAGGCGAGCTGAAGGCCGCAGGGCACACTCCCGAAGAGCTCAGGGTATCGATTGTCGAGCGGCTCAAGGAATTCCAGCAGACCGTAGTAGCGTCCGTCATCGTTCAGAGCGTGAACAGTTACCGCATATACATACTCGGAGAGGTGCGGCTGCCGGGCAGCTACATACTCAAGACGAACACCTCCGTACTGCAGGCGATTTCACTGGCCGGGGGGTTTAGCCAGTTCTCATCAAAGAACAGGCTCATTGTCATACGGAAAAGGGCCGACGGCTCTGACGAGAGGCTGGTCTTCCGTTTCAACGACCTGGTATCCCCTAACGACGGCGCGGCCGACCCGATACTAAAGCCGGGAGACACAATATTTGTACAGTAAGGCCGTAATCATTGCGTTCATGCTCGGCTTGAGCGCATTTCAATCTACCGAAGCCGATGGAGCGAACGTCGTTTCAACCAGGGTTGCAGGCGAGTTCAGGTATGACAGCAACACGGATACCGGTTCGACCGGCTCCGGGGAGGACTATGTCTCCGTGCTCGCACCCCAGATAGAGTTCATAAGCGAAGGGCCGAAGACTAGGCTCAACGCCCTGTACAGGTTGACTGGAAACTACTATCTCTCGAACGATCACTTGAACCACCTGAGCCATGAAGCCGAAGCCGGCGCGAACACTCAGCTCTCGGCGTCAACACGATTGCAGGCGGCATATCATTTCAGGTACACCGAGGAATCAAGGGAAGCGACAACGATGAACATTCAGACATCGCGTACCGGCATCTACTCCCACACGGCCACGCTCGGCGCGACTCACGTTTTTACCCCTAAAATCTCGGCGGCCTTGAACGCAAGCGAGTCCCTCCTTGAGTTCGACGACCCGGCGCTCGTCGACACAAGGACCGACGCTGCAGGCCTCACCGCGAGCTATATCCTCTCTGAAAGGACTACACTGGGCTCGACCTATTCGTTCACGAACATGGCGTTCGACACGGGCACTGACGTGCAGACCCATGCCGTGGACGCCAGCGTCGATCACAGGTATTCGCCTACGCTTGAGCTGAACGCCTCGGCAGGAGTTGTATTCTCAGAGTCCGGAGACGCGGACTGGCAGGCCGCTGCAGGCATCGTCAAGACCCTTCCCAAGGGGTCTTTTTCCGCATCATACGCAAGGGGGGTCACCAATTCCTCGGGCCTTACTGACCAGATCAACATAAACGACTTCTTTTCCGCAGTACTCAGCCACTCCATCTCGGAGAGGCTCAGCCTCGGGCTTTCGGCCTCTTATTCAATAAACAAGAGCTCTCCGGAGAGGACCGTTGACCTCCGTTCTTATCAGGCGGGGGTGAGCGCAAGCTGGCGCGCCAGGAGCTGGCTGACCTTTGGCGCCGCGTACAGCTACTACAATCAGGACTCGCGGACATCACTGGCCCTTGACAGCGAAAGAAATACTGTTAGTCTTACCTTCGTCATCGAGCCTTACGAGTACAGGAACTGAGAATGGACGGGTTTAATCTCATATCTTTCCTTGAGGCGGCATACAAGCGCAAGTTGTTTGTAATCGCCCCTGCTGTCATTTGCACCGCCGTTGCGGCAGTCGTCGCCATGATGATGCCTTCCTATTACATGTCATCGACCCTCATACTGGTGGAGCAGCAGCAGGTACCCACGTCCTATGTGACTCCCACGGATACGACGCCCTTTAACCAGAAGCTCAACACCATCCGCCAGCAGATACTGAGCAGGCCGAACCTGGAGAAAATAATCTCG
>CAZDUP010000194.1:0-5208 GCA_964508625.1 uncultured Thermodesulfobacteriota bacterium | reverse complement strand
GGTGACTACCGCTATGACCTGCTGGTTCTCCCGCTGTATCGCCCACATCCTCTCCTTTGAGATCCCGACGTCGAGCGAGCCGATGACGAGTCCGCTGGAGTTCCTGATAGGCTCGAAGGATGAGATGAGGGTGAAGCCAGGGAGGTCCCACTCCGCGAAGACCGGTTTGCCGGAGGCGAGCTGCGAAAGGACGGGGGGCTGGAGAACAGAGCCCCTGGCGTTCCTGCCGCTCGCGTCGGTTATGTTGGTCGAGACGCGCACGCCGCCCGAGGAGATCGTCGTAAAGAACCCCGGCAGCTTGTACGAGACCATGTCAGGCACGAAGCTGTCGTTGTTGATGACGTCAGCGGTTACTATGGCGCCCACCGGCGCGCCCTTATCATTCAGCACTGGCGTGACCAC
This sequence comes from uncultured Thermodesulfobacteriota bacterium, assembly GCA_964508625.1. Taxonomy (GTDB): domain Bacteria; phylum Desulfobacterota; class GWC2-55-46; order GWC2-55-46; family GWC2-55-46; genus UBA5799. The sequence goes on along the minus strand of CAZDUP010000194.1, from coordinate 4,806 downwards.
CGTAAGCGCCATTATGCGTATCCCGTCACGGCCGGGGTTTTCCTTCAGCGGGAATATCTTTTCATAGATGGCGTTGCCTTCGAGCCGGACGACGCTCTCGTCGAGGACCTCTGTGGCGACCTGCGGCTCCCTCGTATCGATGGCCCTGGCTACAAGCCCGTTCAGGAGGAGCTTGTCCCCGCGCAAGGGGCTGTTGACCCTGGCGATGACTCTCCCCTCGACGTCAGTCACTGCCCAGATGTCTACGTACGGCCTCATCTGCTTCCATGCCGACATCATCTTCCTGATATACTCTGCGTCCGCACTGGCCACAGAGCGCTTTATCTCGTCCATGGATGCGGCCTGGAGCATGCCGTAGCGCATCTGCTCGCCTCGTATGTAGTACTCTGTCCAGGCCGCCTTCATGCCGGTCGTGACCTGCTCCCGGGCGTGCTCGAAGAGCCTTGAATCGACCACCTTGTAGGATATGTAGGCAAGGAGCGACATGGGAAGGAGCACGACCGCAAGGAATACGACCGTGAGCTTGAAGCCCATCGGCTTGCCGGAGAAATATCTGAAAAGGTTGTTCATCTGAGCTTCCTGTAGATATTGAGGCCGCGTCCAATTGGGGCGTATCTGCCTGCATAGCTGTTGGGCAGGACCTCGGCCTTGCCCATGACCAGCATCCCGCCGACCTTCAGCGCATAGTCGAGCTTCTGGAAGACGCTCTCCTGAAGGGGCTTGTTGAAGTATATGAAGACGTTCCTGCAGAAGAGCACGTTCACTCCCTTTATCGACGGGCTCTGGATGATGTCGAGCGTCCCGAACCTGACGAGTGAACGGAGGTTGGCGCCTACCCTCAGGAGCCCATCGGAGAGGTTGAAGTACTTGTCCCTGAGGCCCTGCGGCACGTTTACGACGGCATCTTCCCTGTATGCCGCCCTCCTGGCCTGCTCAAGGGCATCGCAGTCTATGTCTGTCGCGAATATGCGCGAAGAGGCGAATACATCGGCAGGCATGGCCTCAGAGAAGAGGATGCCGAGCGAATACGCCTCCTCGCCATAGGCGCAGCCGCAGCACCATGCCTTTATGGGCGCCCCGGCCAGCTCGGTCCTGAGCAGGCGGAGAAGGGTGTCAAAGACCTCAGGCTCCCTGAAAAACTCGCTCACCTTTATGGTCACAGAGGAGAAAAGACGATGGTACTCGGAAGGGTCCCTGTCGAGTAGGTCGGAATATTCGCCGTAGGATGAGGACCTGCTGGCGTGAAGGAGCTTGCCTACCCTGCGGGATAAGGTCGTTCTTTTGTAACCGCGGAAATCCCAGCCCTTTTCAGCGTAGACCTTCTCCAAAAGGAGTGTAAGTCCATTGTCCGAGCCCCTGGCATTATGGCTCTGGATGGTGCCAGCATGAAGGTTCATGGCCGAATATTCCCGGGTGATAGTGGCTGAAAGGATGTATATAGCACATCTGATTTATTTTTACAATCCACTGTTTAGCCTCAATGGCCCATAATCACCCCCACAGGGTGATACAAAACCAGTTGAACGCGGACTTTCTCTAAGATATCATGGAGGTTGGACAGGAAAAAAGGTCATGGAATCGCAGACAAAGACGAAAAAAGGCGTCACTATCGTTCTTTTCAGCGGGGAGCTCGACAAGGCCCTGGCCGCCTTTGTCATAGCCACGTCCGCGGCCTCGATGGGCATGCCGGTGAACATCTTCTTCACATTCTGGGGGCTCAACGTCCTCAAGAAAAAGGGCGGGCTCATAAAAGGGCAGAACTGGATGCAGCGGATGCTCAATGTAGTGAACTACGGCCATGCCAGGAGGCTTGCGATCTCGAAGCTCAACATGATGGGCATGGGCCCGGTCATGCTCAAGCACATGATGTCCGGCAAGCGCGTCCCGGGCCTCGACGAGTTCATAAGCACATCCAGCGCGCTGGGCGTGAAGCTATATGCCTGCGAGATGAGCATGACTGTGATGGGCCTGTCAAAGGACGACTTCATAGATGAATGCCGGGATGTAATTGGCGCAGTGAACTATATCTCGATAGCAAGGGAATCTGATATAAATCTTTTTATCTGAGAGGATTTTGATGGATAAGATAACAGCTGATAAAACACTGGACGCCAGGGGCCTCTGCTGCCCGATGCCTTCTGTGAAGACAGCGCTCGCGCTCGAGGCCATGCAGGCAGGCCAGGTGCTCCTTGTGCTCACGGACGACCCGGTATCGAAAAAAGACCTGCCTATCTGGGCAGAGTCCACGGGCAATACCCTCCTGGGCCTCGCCGAAGAGGGCAAGACAATAAGCATATACCTGAGGAAGGGATAGGCGTGGCAAAGGCCTATCACCTTGACCTCAGTAGGCACGACCTCATGGGCGCGAAAATCGCCCTTCTTCCAGGCGACCCTGAGAGGTCTCCCCTCATAGCCAGGGCAATATCAAAGGCCTATGGCTCTTCGTCCTCGGTTCTCGCGTCCAAACGGGAGTTCACGACCTGCATCACGGAGGTCATGGGCTCCAGGGTCCTCGTGACCTCTACGGGTATCGGCGGCCCGTCCACCTCAATAGCAATAGACGAGCTCGCGCAGCTCGGGATAAGGACATTCATAAGGGTCGGCACGACCGGGGCAATACAGGCGCATATCAAAAACGGCAACTGCGTCATCACGACCGGCTCGGTGCGCCTCGACGGCGCTTCCACTCACTACGCCCCCATAGAGTACCCTGCGGTAGCGGATTTCTCACTCGTGGCAGCGCTGGTCAAAGGCGCAAACAAAGCAGGGGTGAGATACCATCTCGGCATAACCGCCTCGTCAGATACCTTCTACCCCGGCGAGGAGCGGACAGATTCGTTCATGAAATACAAGCTCAGGAGGTTCAGGGGGGCAACCGTTGAATTGCGCGCCCTTAATGTACTGAACTACGAGATGGAGTCGTCGACCCTGCTTACGGTTACATCTGCCCTCGGGCTCAAGGGCGCGTGCATAACCGGGGTCGTGAACAGGGGGAGCATCGGGCGGATAACGCCAGCGGCGTTGAAGACCGGCACAGAGAGCGCAATCAAGGCTGCCGTTGCCGCGCTCGGGTTTGTGGTGAAGGGGGAAGGGCTGTTGTAGTCCCTCTGCGGCAATCTAAAAATAATTCAAATACACCATTATGCGTCTTGCCTTAGATCTTTTTCCGCGCACGGTTTGGGCTAAGACTCGCTCGCTTTCTCCCCCCATCTTCTCTTTTTTCAAAGATATGTTGAAAACAAGAAATAAAAAGAGTACTCTTTTGCAAAAAATAGCAGGGTAGGGTGGGCACCGCCCACCATCAAGACAGGCCACAAATGACATTGCATGTCTAATTATAGAAGGGCGAGAGAAGGCAATACTTTTTTCTTTACGGTCGTGACGCACGGCAGGCAACCGTTGCTGTGTCTGGAAGAAAGCCGGGCGGCGCTTAAAGAGGTAATCAAAGAGACCCAGGCACGTATGCGTTTCGGAATAAACGCCTGGGTTTTGCTGCCGGACCACATCCATTGCATCTGGACGCTGCCCGCAGGAGATAGCGATTATTCCAAACGGTGGGGGCTCATTAAGGCGGGGTATACAAAAAGGATCGGCAAGGCCCTTGCTGGCAAGGCGCAGGCTGAGAACGCCTCACGTTTAAAGCACAGGGAACAGCTTGTATGGCAGAGGAGGTTCTGGGAGCACCTGATACGCGACGAAAAGGATTTTGCAGCGCACTGCGACTACATACATTACAATCCTGTCAAACATGGCCTTGTGAATGCCGCCAGGGATTGGGAGTATTCGAGTTTCGGAAGTTATGTGGAACAAGGTATTTATTCAGATGGTTGGGGAAGCTCGGATAAAATAGAATTCACGGCGGACACTGGTTCGGAATAAAGGAGGGTGGGCGGTGCCCACCCTACCCGGCTGACGCTCTCGGCTTCGGACTTCGGCGGCGCTGTAACCGAGATGCGATTCAGTAACGACAATAACACCTGGACCGCGTGGGAGGCTTACGCAACCACAAAGGCATGGACACTTTCTGAGGGCGTCGGCACAAAATACGCCTTTATGCCCCTTTCATTTTAAGACAAAACTGATTTTTTGCGTGTTCAGGTTTGCAATCCGCATATACATTACGAACCTCACTCGCTTTCCTTGAGCTTTATCACCAGCCAGTTCTTCTCCATAAAACGGATTATCGAATACCTGCCTGATAGCCTCCTGCCGTTGAACCTCACAGTTATCTTGTCGTTCTCCCATTCTTCGTCGATAAAGGTCCCGGCGTCCCATATCTCGACCTTTCCCGCGCCGTAGCTGCCCTCGGGTATCGTCCCCTCAAACGTGGCGTAGTCGATGTCATGGTCCTCGACCTCTACGGCGAGCCTCTTTACCCCGGAGGCCTCCGGCATGCCCTTGGGCACCGCCCAGCTCTTCAACACCCCCTTGTGCTCGAGCCTGAGGTCAAAATGCAGATGTTTCGCCTCGTGCCTGTGCACCACGAATTTAAGCACTTTTTTCAATCCAGCCCCCCCAGGTTGACGAGTATACGATACCATGCTATTTTCAATTATACTCCTTTATGGCCCATCCCACAAAGCCGGGCAAAGGAAAAATATGAGTATTCTGAAAAGAGCCGTCATCCTGCTCATTCCGGTTCTTGTCGCTGGCTGCGCCCCGGTCATCTCAAAGGAGACGATGAAGACCGTTGACCGGGAGCTAAAGTTCGATGAAGTGGTCAAGGACCCCGGCGCGTACAAAGGCCGGTCGGTAGCATTTGGAGGCACCATAGTCGATGTCGATAACCGTGAGAGCACGACCGTG